>WAKA01000161.1 GCA_015523565.1 Candidatus Heimdallarchaeota archaeon
GCATTGCAGAAGAGGTCACAATAGTTTCCCTCGTTATGGGTGCGGCATCTGTCTTGATTGATATGGGTCGGTTGGATCGTGCACAGCATATTGTAATTTATGGTAACATTACTTCTCCATTAGTTTGGGATGTTATCTCTATTACCTTTTATCTTACTGGTAGTTTGATTTTCTTCTATACCCCGATTATTCCTGATTTTGCATACTACCGTGATAATCTTGATCCTGAAAGGCATAAAATCAGGCAACGAATTTACAAAATATTGGCCTTAAATTGGAAAGGAACTCCTGAACAATTCGATAAGCTTGAACATGGGATTATGGAAAGATTGAAATGGTTCATTCTTCCAATTGCTCTTTCAGTACACACTGTTGTCAGTTGGATTTTTGCAGTTACATGGAGACCAGGGTGGAACTCAACAATATTTGGTCCTTACTTTATTTCTGGTGCCATTTTCTCAGGAACCGCGGCACTGCTTACTGCACTGGTTGTTTTTACTTGGTATTATGGCTTTCAAGATTATATTACAGTTTCCCATATACAGTCTACAACAAAAATTCTTTTGGCAACTAATTTTGCGTATGCGTATTTCACTCTTAACGAATATTTGATTCCTGCTTATAAACGCGAAACTGAGGAAATGGAATATTTATACCAGGTATATTACGGTGATCTTGCCCCCACTTTTTGGTTTATTATGATTGGAACTATGCTTGTGCCTTTTATCATGAACATGAAGATGCTGTCTATGAAAGAGGATGAACAGACAAAAGTTTATTGGTATGGCTTTATTTCTAGTGTCCTGGTAAATATTGGTGCTTGGTTAAAGCGATATGTGATTTTGGTTCCAACTTTAAGAATCCCTGTAATTGATGAAAGTGAAGGTATCTATCCTTACAACCCAACTGCAGGGGAAATCTGGATTACCATTGCACAAGTCGCATTTTTCATTTTCTTCTATTGGTTTATCAACAAGATTGTTCCTCACATTCCTCTTTGGGAAGTTGAATTGGAATGGGAAAAAGATGGTTTGGTTGATGGTGAAACTCCGACTCGAAAGCATCTAAAAAGCATGGGATCAACATTTCACCATTGAATTGATTTTTTAACTTCAATATACAGGGGATAACAAATTCTTCTTCTCTCTTTATATATTTGATATCAATTAATTAATTGAGGTAAATGAAAATTCCCATGGTTCGGATATTTCTTATAACTTTATTATTTTTTTCCCTCTTCCATTTGCTCAGCGCTACAAGTACTGAAACACCAGAAAACAAAACAATAATTTATCAGTCATCAACTTCTTCACCCCCTGGTGTTGAACCAATAGCATCTCAAAATTTAATTTCTGTTTCTTCACAGTCAAAAATAACTTCCCAATTAAATGCTATTACATTAAATAATTCATACACCAGTTCATTAACTATCCCCTTTTTGTATTTTGTTTCATATCTTCCATTAATCCCATTCTTAATCTACATCCCCTTTCTCTTCCTTTCATACAAAAATAGACCACAAAAAAACAAAATAGACAAAGATAACTTTCAAACTTTCTTTGATATTCTTAATTTCACTGAAAATGCCATTACTCTTCAAAAGATTGTTTTTGCCTTTACTGGTTTTTCGATTTTAATCCTGATTTTTATTCTTATTTCATTTCAACCTTTTCAATGGCAGTTCTATCTTTCTTACCCAGTAGCCGCAATTATTTTTTATTTAGGGAAATCCAGCGGGGAATTTCATTTATCTAAACAATCTGTTGAAAAAAAACTTGATCCATTAAAAAATCATATTGATAAGCTCTGAAATGCCTTTCAGGACAATAGCCTTTGAAGGGCAATTTCTGCACTTTCTGCAACATCTGGGTGCGGATGTTTCAATAACTTTCTAATTGGCATTTCTGCGCGTTTATCCCCTAATGTTGCTAATGCAAGTGCTGCCTCATGAATGACAAAAATATTTTCATCTTCCTCCAACACTCTGATAAGATTTGGAACGGCTTTTGGTGATGCAGTCTCTCCCAATGAAAACGCAATCTCATGTCTCACAATTGGTGATGGCTCTGAAAATAATGCCTTAATGAGACAATCCACTGCTTCTTCACTTCCATCATTCATTAATGCGAAACTCGCTTGAATTCTATTTTCTTTCGTTTCGTTCAAATCAAAAATGACTGATTTAGGGTCTTTTTCCATATGTTGTTTTGAAGATTTTAATTTATATTCTTAACTTAATATTCTTCACTTAATCGCACTCTGAGAAAATGATAGGATAACTAATGATGCAAGCTGATCCGCTTCGAATACTTGCGGCGAATATTCCCATAAGAGCGGGCACTAGTGCGATAGCCAATTTCTTTGCAGAAAGTTTGAAAAAGCTGGTTGTTGTATTCATGATACCTTTACCTCCTCAATTTTGAGGTGTTATCATATGCTGAGTCAATTATTTAAGGTCAGATTGCAATTTTCCATATGAAAAGGGAAATTAATGTGATCGATAATATAAATCAATGAAAAACAAAAACCACAATGATTCTGAAAAAATAGACACATCTCCTCAATCTTTTGATTTTCTTTCATTTTTGATAAGATTTGCAACCCCATTAGGCTTACTTATCTTTTCAATTGGAACAATAATACAGATTTTTTCAAGACAATAGGGATTTATTCCAAATCATTTATCCCAAAAAAATCTTTGAGTAAATGCTCTGCTGTCATCAAAAAATCCATTCCTTTCTCAGTAAGATAAAATAAAAAAGTTGTTCCTCCTTCTGATTGATGCCTTTCAATTCTTTCTTCTTTAACAAATCCTTTGTCTAACAGTTCTCCCAATAGCAAATTCAACTGTTTTGATGTTGGGATATTTAGCTGTTTTTTCATTTTGTACTTTGAAACTCCTTTATTTGACGATTTTATCAATTGCAAGATTGAAAATTTCAATTGGCTTTTATCACGTTTTTTCATTAAATGAACTCTTTTCTTTTCTTCCTTTGAAAATTAATAATCTTTTCTTGAAAATTTTGGTTATTGCCCCAATCATTTCACTGAAATATGCACTAACGGTTTAAAAATCATGAAATACCGCTATCTAGGCAAACACGGATTACGCATCTCTGAAATTTCTCTTGGTGCTTGGTTGACTTTTGGAGGATCAATCAATAAAGAAAAATCAAAAGAGATTATCACGACCGCTCTTGATGAAGGAATCAATTTCATTGACATAGCTGATATTTACTCAAAAGGAAATGCAGAGAAAATCGTTGGTGAAATAGTGTCGGATGGAACATATGATAGAAAAGATTTAGTCATATCTTCTAAGGTTTTTTGGCCTATGTCTGACAATCCAAATGATATGGGTCTGTCACGAAAACATATCCTTGATTCAATTGAGGGATCCCTCAATCGATTAAATATGGACTACCTTGATATTTACTATTGTCATCGTTTTGATCATTTCACTCCACTTCGAGAAACCATAGAAGCAATGGACGACCTTGTTAGGTCAGGTCAGGTGAGGTATTGGGGTACCAGTGTCTGGAACGCTGCTCAATTGGAACGAGCCATTGGCATTGCAAAAGAAATTGGAGCACGTTTGCCTTCTGTTGAACAGCCACGGTATAACATGCTAGATCGATTTATAGAATTGGAAATTATTGATACTGCAAAATATCATGGTTTGGGTTTAACCGTCTGGTCTCCATTGGGTCAAGGAATATTGACTGGAAAATACAACAATGGAATCCCTGAGGGTAGTAGAGGTCAAACTTCTGAATTTTTAAAACGGGAATTAACTGATGAAAATATTGAAAAAGTAAAAAAACTTTCTGAAATTGCATCTGAACTAGAAATAACAATGTCCCAATTGGCTTTGGCGTGGGTTTTGCGAAAAGATGTAATTTCAAGTGCAATCACAGGGGCAACTTCTGTAGATCAACTTCAAGAAAACATTGCTGCCTCAGATATTCGTCTCTCAAAAGAAGTTTTGGAGCAAATCGAGTCTATTTTGCTGAATGCTCCTGATCACCATCCAATTTATCGTATTGCCGTTCCAAATCGGTAGTTTCTATTTTTCGAGAAAATTTATGTTGCACTAGTGATATATTTTTATTTATTCTGAAAATTACAACATATGGTAAAATCACCCTATCTTATTTTCGCTATTTTATTTTCAGTTCCCTTTTTAATTGCGGGGATTGTAGCTCAAGCTTTTCAATCAGTAGCCCAAGGAATCGCCATTGATGGAAGCTTGGACATCCACCTTTGGAGAACTTTCGCTTTAGAGGACGACACACAAGAAGTTGCCGCTGTTTCAATAACATTACTTCTTTTTGTGGTATTTGCACTTGTAGGTGTTGTCATCCGTAATGGCATGGAATTATATGATGAAGAAGACCTTGGGCTTCTCAATTAATTTTTGCTAGATTGATTTTATTGCTCAATTGAAGAAAATGACTTAATTAGGTCATCTCTATTTTTCATTCCATTAAGTTCCGCAATCCTGTCCAATGTAAGCCCTGCATCCCTTTTTAGCATAGGTGTTCTTCTCGTTATCAAGGTATGGATTAATTCTGGAACTAGCACAGTGCTACCTATTTCCCCAATTGCATTCATTGTTGTCGTTTTTATGGCTGGATTTGCCTGCTTTTGCATTAGTTCCCAAAGTCTCTTTGCAACCTTGTCATTCTTTGAATTATAATAGTTATTGGCAATGGCTCTTATGCAGTTTACCCGTACTGGCAAGGAATTATCCTTTTCCGCCATTTCCCAAAGGGTCTCAACTTGTTTGTCTGAAAGGGAATTTGGGGGATATCTTGCCAATGCATCCGCGGCAAACCCTCTTATATTTTCCAATATATTTTCATTTTCTAGCAAAGAGAAAATATAGTCATGTGCTGGCTTATATTGTAAAACACCTAGCGACAAAAGAAAATGCCATGCTGGACGGAATGAACCTGTAAAGTTTTCTGGAATTGAATTTATTGCATCTTTCAATAATTGTAAAAGTTTTTCTCCCAAATCTGCAAATTTCTCTTTCTCTTTCCATTGCTCCCAAAAAGTCCAAAGATTCCTTGCTGCAACTGTTATTTCTTCAAAATCATCTGAATTTATCATTTCTATGATTTCATCTTCGGTATATGCTGATTGCTGAACCATGATTTAAATTCATTGATTTGCCATTTATATTCTATGATAATTCTATTGTTTTTATTTATCTGGCGTGTGGTGAACTATTACAGCACTGTTGACTTTTTCCATAATCCTATATGCAAGCTTCGTACGCAATTTGTTTAATAGACCTTTATCTTTTGTATGACCAATCAGCACTGCATCAGGTTCCCTTTTTTCAGTAGCTTGAACCAATGCCTTTACCAAATTGTGTCCGTACAGTAAAATCGGTGTGACATCCAAACCCATTCTTTCACATAGTTCTTTGGCATACTTTTCAAATTCTTCTGCACTCCTTTTTACTTCTGGAAACTCTGCTGCATCCTCTAACGAAATTGTCTGTGGAATTTGAATAATATGGTATGCATATATGTGGCTTTTTGGTCCTGTTGATGAAATTATGCTTGCCCATCTTGCTAAATAGGCATCCCTTTCTGTCCCATCCATTAAAATAAATAAATCTCCTATTTCTTGTTTCTTGATCCCGTAATTTGGTGGATGGACTTGTAAAACTGTTGTATTGACACGTTCTACAACTGTTTTTGAAATGCTTTCCGTAAATAGCCTGTCTATTAACCCTTTTCTCCTTTTTGAGGAAAGAACCACCAATTGATAATCTCCTTTTTTACAGGTTTCTACAATTGTTTCTGATATTTTTGATGAAGAATCTATGATTACATTGTAGTTTTTCACTCGAAATTCCTTGAAAATGCTTAATGGTTGCGACAGATCATCTTCTGGATTCCCTATATGCAAAATATCAACTTCCACATTGTATTTTCGTGCAATAGTTGCCGCAATTTGCCATGTTTTCGTTTCAAATGTCTCTCCTGATATTGGGACAAGCATTCGCTCTAAATCAACAAAATACTCGTCTGTATATCGGTACATTGGTGTAAACTCCTTTATCAGTTCTTTGCCCAATGGCTCTAGATCATATTTCCTTATTTCTTCTTCCTTGATTCCTCCCTTTCTGCTATAATAAAGATGCGTAATTAATGAAATCCCTAAAAAGATAATCAAAACACCCAATGTAAGTTTTGATTTATCCAAATTGGCACCAATAAACAGAAAAACAAGAAATAGATAAAATAAAATCAAAATGGTTGCAATATATGCTAAGATCGGTCTTTCTTTCTTGAATACATGAATTACTGCAAAATTAATGGAAAGAAAAATCCCTAAGAAAATTACAGATCCAACTTCTGCAATTTCCTCTGCATTCCCAAAGAATGTGAAAAACCAACTGACTCCACTTGTGATGATAATCGCCATGTATGGCACTTTTGTTTTCTTGCTTATTTTTGCAATGCTTTTGGGAAATGCCCCATAATCCGACATTACATATGCCAATCTTGAGGAGCCTAGCAAAGTTGCGTTAATTGCCGACGTTGTACTTGCCGCAGCACCAAATGCCACTAAGAAGACTGCCCATCCTCCTAAAAATTTCACAGCATCAATTAATGCGTCTTCCTCAATATGGTGGGGATTGTCAACAAGGCTGAATGTTGCAATTGTTACCGCACAATATGTGAAAGTTACAACAACCACGGAAATTATCATGCCCAATTTGACATCTCTTGCGGGATTCTTCAATTCCTCAACCGTATTTGCAATAACTTGAAACCCTTCATAACTAACAAAAATTACTGCACTTCCAATAATCATCCCGCTTAATCCTCCAAAAATTCCTAGGTCTTCTCCGCTTGTTGGATTCAAGGGATTGACATCTATGAAAAATGGAACATAATTCTTTGGATTAAAAAGAATGAACCCAACTACTGCAACGAACATTAAGACAGACACTTTGAACAACACGATGGCATTTTGAATTGTTCCTGTTTCCTTCACCCCTTTCAGATTAATGAGCATAAATGTTGCAATCGCCAAAAAAGCAAGTACCTTTCTTCCAGTTATCTGGGTGTTAAATCCTCCAACAATCCATCCCTCATAGTCTAATCTGAAAAAATCAATCCCTGTAAACATATTCAGGAAACTGCTCATATATAGACCAAATGTAAAGGCATACAATGCAATAGTCACTGAATATCCCAACCAAAGCATCATGCCCACCATATTTCCAAAAATCGGCTTGTCTTGGAATCCTTTTCTCAAAATCACAAATTCTCCCCCCGCTGAGGGATATTTTGCAACAATCTTATAATATGACGTTGCAGTTAATAATGCTATAATCCCTCCTAAAAAAAAACTAATTACTGAAGAAGGTCCTGCCATCCTTGCAAGCCTCCCCAACACTGAAAATATCCCTCCGCCGATCATTGCTCCAACCGCTATGGAAACGGCCTCTTTTAACCCTAACTCTTTTGCAAACTCCGTATGGGTTAATTGATCTTCTACTTTTACATCCATAGCTTTTCTATCCTTAAATATTTATGAATTATTGCAAAATGCCACTTCATTTTTCTTGTATTTCTAAAGATCGGTTCTGATATATGACCCCCTTATTTTGCAGACATCGCCTTTTTGCTTACCACTTTCCGTGTCAACTCAAAAATCGGCTGAATTAGCCTTTTGACTGGCTCTGGTCGCATTTCTTTCCTGAACCTTCCCTTCTCATCAAAAAACTTCTTGCGATCTTCGCTTTGTATGATCTCAAGTAAAGCATCTTTTGCATCTAAACATGAAATGCCATACACCTCTTCATTTTCAAACCCTTCTGATCTAATTATTTCTTTGATTTCTTCAATTTTCATTTTCTCCGTTTCAGGCAAATCCATCTTGTTCACTGCAAAAACAATGGGGGTGTCTTCTGGGATTACCCTGCCCATGTTTTCTTTTAGCTCCCTCAATATTGCCTTCGTCCTTTCACGCTGGACTTTATTAAAATCCAGTAGAACCAAAATGCCTTCTGTTCCATTCAACACTACTTCCCGTGTCTTTCGATATCGGTCTTGTCCCGCAACACAATAGATTCTGTACTTCAATAAAGGTGTATCCTTGGTACTCCGACCATCCACTGTAAATGTATTCTGATCAAATAGTGCAGTCTCTTCAAATGGATTTTTTATTGAAGTAAGCTTTCCACTGGAGTGGGGATTTTCCATTTTTTTTAATATTGAATAAAGCTCAATTAATGTACTTTTCCCAGCTTCCGCTGGACCGTAGATGACAAGTTTGATGGTTGGTATCCCCTCTATATCTGTCTTAAATGTAGAAACTTCATTCATGTAATCCTGATAGGCTAGATTATTCATTATTAATAGAGTTTATTCTCTCTTAAGGTTCCAACGAACAAAATTGTTCCCAAAAAAATATTCAACTTTTTCTGTATGTCTGTTCTAACATTTCTCTAATTTTTGTTGCTATCGGCTTTGCCTCTTCAAGTCCATCATCATAAGCTTCTTCAAGCCATTTCAACGCCATGAATGGGGAATCTTCCATTAGATATAGGCCTAAATTGTATTTTGCTTCGCTTATTCCCTCTTCTGCTGCTTCTTCCAATAATTTCATCCCTCTTTCAAAATTTCCACTTTCTATGTGAATTACCCCTAAGTTGACTTTTACTTCAACTAATCCCAATTTTAATGCCTCTTCAAGCAATTCAATTGCTTTCTCATTATTCCCTTTTGAAAAATGGTATAGGGCTAAATCAGAAAATGATTCTGGATCCCCCATATTTTTTGCCTTTTCCAGACAACGAAGCTGCCGTTTCTCATCCCTAAGCTCCCCAAACAGTAAAATCAATTCCTTAATTTCCCCAATTGTCAAACTCCTCAATTGGATTTCTAACACCTTGTCCAATTCTTCATCTAAATCAAGGTTTTCCAATGCCTTTATGTATCGTTTTGTAGCTGTGAAATCTCCCTGTTTTGATGCTCTTGAATACCATGTAACTGCTTTTCTTAAATCCCCCTTTTCTTCAATCAGTTCTCCTAAAATGGTCAAAGATTCATTAATTAAGTTCCTGTCACTGCTCATCTCAATTGATTGTTTCAAATACCTTTCTGCCTTCTCATAATCCCCCTTTTTAAAATAGTAGTTTCCTGCAATCTGCATTGAAAAATCTGTGTTGGCATTTATGGCTTGCTCAATCAATGCCGCAGCATCATTCAATCTCCCCTGATTTACATACAAATCGCATAAATGCAATATTGCATCCTTGTGACCATATTTGGATGCTTTAGTTAGCCATTCAATTGCTGGTTCAAAAAATCTCTGTTCTTGGAATGACTTGCCCACCTCAAACATGGCGTCAGGATTCCCTTTCTGTGCCTCATTATATCTTTGTGCACTAACCATTTCTCATTCATTATTTGTTTTCATCCATCAAAACTTTTTATATAGGTTATAATTTCTTAATTGTAGGATTTAAATCATCAACCCCAGAATATTCAACCTTGACAATCCCTGCTTTTTCCAATTCTGAAATCGCCTCAAGTGCTTTGTAAGGGGCTACTCCTGCACTCATTGCCAATGTTCGCAACTTAATCTCGTTTTCCGTTTCCAATATTTCCTCTACACTAGAGGCTAACTTCACTGCAACAGGAGATGATAATTGTTGAATTGGTCTTGGTTTTATTTTGTGCACTGTCTTTTCCTTCTCTCTTCCTTCCCTGCTCTCTGATATTATTTCACCTAACTCCATGTTCTTCCTTTCCAATTCCACAATTTGTAATTTTAGTGCTTCAATGCGATCCAGTGCCTCACCTAGACTCAAAACTGCTTGATCCCTCTCTTTTTCCAGATCACGAATTATTGATGTTAGTGTCTCAATTCTTCCTTCTTGATTCTTAAGCATGAGATCTTTGCTTTCCACTCTTTTTTCAAGGGTCTCTCTTCTTTCCTCAAGCCTCTTGATTTTCTCCTTAAGCTTATTTACTGCATCCAACTTCTGTGCTAAATCTTCCCTTGAACTTAACTGTTTCATTCTTTCCATTTCATGTTTGAGGCTCTTTACCTGATTTTGATGTTCCTGTAATTGCTTTTGCAACTCTTCAATCTGTTTTTCTTTCTCCAAAAGTTGCTGTCTTTGTTTTTCTAGTTTATTCTCAAAATAACTAAGCTCCTCACGTTGACCCAATATTAATTCATCAATGTCTTTTTTATGTTCCATTTCGATTTTATCAAATTTTTGCCTATATTCTTCAATTTCCCTCTCTTTCTCTTTAAGTTGTGCTTTGTATGTGCTTCGCTCCTTCTCTGCTTCTTCCAATTTCCTCTCAAGCTGTACAAGGTTTTCTTTGAGATGATGTATCTCTTCTTCTTTTTCCTTTAATTTTGTTTCCAGGATTTCAATTTCATTTGTTCTATCAACTGCATTTAGTTGTTGCACCAAATTTTCAATCTCACTTTCTTTGACCGCTAACTTTTCCTCCAATTCTTTCAATCTTGTTTCCTTATTCTCTCCTCTTTCTGTCCATCCTTGTGTCGTGGAATTCAACTCAAACTCCAAACTAAATATTTTCTGCTCTAACTGTATTCTCTCGCGATTTAATTCTTCAATCTCCCTATTGAGACGTGAAATGATTTTTGCAGATCTTATCAATTCATTTTTTAATCGAACCCTGTCATCTAGTTCTTTTTTCTTTTGAACATAGATGAATGCCATGTCTTGGTCTCCCTTATGTTGATGGATTTCTTCCAATGAACTATAAACTCCTGCCATTCCCTCATAATAGTCTAACTGCTCAAAAATATGAAGGGCTTGTGTTAAGTATTCTATTGCCAAATCCATTTTTCCAAGGAGACGATATGTTGTCCCTAATTGATATGCGGTCAATCCCAAATTTCTCCGCAAATTCAATTGCTTGCAAACTCCATAGTAATGTTCGAATTCTTTAACTGCACTCTCCAATTCTCCTTTTCTCGAATGCAAGATCCCCTTCTCATAATGCAAAAATCCAATTTCTTCTGCCAGTTGGTTTTTTTGCCGATCCAACAATTTCTCATATTCCTTTTCAAATGTATCTATCAGCAAATATGCCATGTCAAAATTCCCTTGAAGTATTTCTAAGCCAATTTGAAGCGTATAGGCTTTCAATAGATGCACTTTCTTGTCTTTGGCTTTGCACAACATAACTACATTGTCGACGGTTTTTTTTGCCTCTTCAATCTCGCCCAATTCTATCGCTAATTTCCCCTTTAAAATGTCCAACTCTAACTTCTCTTCCAAACTCAGGTCTTGTCCAGAAAATTTCTCCAATTCAGTCAATGCATCCATGAATTTGCCAGAGTTTATGTACAACTTGATCTGATGAATAAAACCTTCGAAACTCACAACTCTCAATAATCTCTTTGTTATACTTGCTCTAAAATTTTCTCCATTCCCTGTGAATTTTGTTCTTATAATTCCATCCCCTCTTTCCCAAACTCTCTCATCTATGAAGTGAAAAAAAGATGTTTGGTTCTGTCATGATGCATCATCCCAAAATATTTTGTTTCCTCCCTCTTTTGTTCCTTTAATTACTTTCATATAAATATACGTTCAAGAAAATATGATGAGTGATCGATCAACTTTTTCCCCCTCATCAGAAGATGAGATTGACCCTTATATGGACGAAAACTATGACTTGACGCCCGATGATAAATGGGTCATCTTGAATGCAATGTTCCGGGAATTGGGTTTGGTTCGGCAACACTTGGATTCTTATAACTCCTTCATCAATCATGGACTTAAGCAGGTCGTCTCTGAAGAAGCAGAAATTAGACCTGAAGATAAAAATGGCATGTACGTCATCCTTGATGAAATCTCTGTAGGTGAACCTGAAATTAAAGAGGCAAATGGCTCACGAAGTGAAATCTGGCCCATGGAAGCAAGAATTCGAAATTTGACCTATGCTGCTCCGATATACTTGACAATGACGGCTGTTTATCCCGACGCTGTTCAAGGTGAAACAAGAAAAACCCCTAAAGAAAAAGTGTTCATTGGACATCTCCCCATTATGCTTAACTCCATTAAATGCAGACTTTACAAGGCTGACGATGAAACAAAGATAAAACACGGTGAAGACCCTCTTGACGAAGGAGGGTATTTTATTGTAAATGGATCTGAAAGAGTATTGGTTACACAAGAGGATCTCGCACCAAACAGGATACTTGTCGAAAAATTGGAAAACAAGACTGCAACATCCCTTGCTAAAGTGTTTTCCACAATGAAGGGATTTAGGGCACCTGTCACCCTTGAAAGAGCAAGGGACGGAAATCTCCGTGTCTCATTCCCTAGCGTCGCCAGAAAAATATCATTGATTGTCTTACTAAGGGCCTTGGGAATGGAAAAAGACGGTGAGATCGCACGTCGAATCGGTTCCACCCCTAAAGTTCGTGCAAAACTGCTCCCCATCCTCCAAGCAGAAGAAGTGAGAAAAGAAGAAGAGGCCCTTGACTTTATCGGAAAACGTGTCGCCGTCGGTCAGACCAAGGAATACAGAATGAGTCGAACACAACAGGTACTTGATAGGTATTTATTGCCACACTTGGGAAATGAAAAATCTGATCGAAAAAAGAAAGCCATCTTCCTCTGTCAAATGGCTCAAAAGGTTCTAGAAATGGAAACTGGTGAACGAACTCCTGATGACAAGGACCATTATGCAAACAAAAGACTCAACCTTGCAGGAGACTTGCTCCTTCTCCTCTTTAGAAATGCATTCCGAAGTCTTATCCGTGATATCAAATATCAACTTGAAAGAAACTTCAACAGAAACCGTGGGTCTGTCCTAAAAACTGCTGTAAGGGCAGATGTCATTTCTGAAAGACTTAGGCATGCTTTGGCCACTGGGAACTGGGTCGGCGGAAAAGCTGGCGTTTCACAACTTTTGGATAGAACTAATTATATGTCCTCTCTTAGCCACTTGCGGCGTGTCGTTTCTCCTTTGGGAAGGTCTCAACCACATTTCGAAGCCAGAGACCTCCATCCAACTCATTGGGGTAAGATCTGCCCCTCAGAAACCCCTGAAGGGCCAAACTGTGGACTTGTAAAAAACTTGGCATTACAGGCTTACATCTCAACAGAAGGTGATGAGGATCACGTCCGACAAGAAACCTATGAATTGGGGGTAGATCCTGAAGGAAATGAAAGTGATCCCAATCTCACAAAAGTTTACCTCAATGGTGCTTTTATTGGAACCCATCCAAATGGTGAGCATTTGGTCTATAAAATTAGGCAAGGAAGAAGAAACAGGATTTTTGATCCAGGTGTAAATGTTGCATATTACCCTGAAACCAAGGAAATCCAAATCAACTCTGACAGGGGTAGAGTCAGACGACCTCTCATAATTGTCAAGGAGGGCCGTCCACTCTTAACGAAATATCACGTTGAAAAGGTCATTTCTGGAGAGTTGCAATGGAGAGACCTTACAAGGCAAGGTATCATTGAATATCTTGACACCGAAGAAGAGGAAAACTGCTATATTGCTTTAACATATGACGACATAACCAAAGAACATACCCATGTGGAAATTTCTCCTGCGGCAATCCTTGGCATTTGTGCTTCACTTATTCCATTCCCTGAACATAACAGGTCCGACAGAAATGTTTACGAGGCAGGTATGGCTAAGCAATCTCTCGGTATCTATGCCGCAAATTTCAGGCTCAGAATGGATACTCGTGCCCACATCCTCCATTACCCACAAGTCCCAATTGTCAAAACCCACGGAATTGATGCCATCAGATTCAATCTAAGACCTGCTGGACAAAACTTTGTAGTTGCAGTACTCTCGTATGGTGGCTATAATATGGAAGATGGTCTGATCATGAGCAAAGGGGCAATCGACAGGGGATTGGGACGATCAACCTTCTTCAGGGCGTATGTCAGCGAAGAAAGACGATATCCTGGTGGACAGGAAGACCGTTTCTGCATCCCTGACGATAGTGTCCGTGGTTATAAAGACCCTGAGGTCTATAGGCATCTCGCTGAAGATGGTATTGTTGAACCTGAAACATTCATCGACGGAAAGAAAGGGGAAGTTATTATTGGTCGAACCAGCCCTCCGCGTTTTATTGAAGAACAGCAGGACTTCGACTTTGGAAATGAACAAAGAAGAGAAACAAGCCAAGCAATGAGATTCGGTGAATCTGGAATCGTCGACTCTGTGATTCTGACCGAAACTCAAGAAGGGCATAAACTCGTGAAAGTCAGAATGAGATCCCTTAGAATTCCTGAATTGGGCGATAAATTCGCCAGCCGACATGGACAGAAAGGTGTACTTGGAAATTTGATCAACCCCGCTGATATGCCATTTACTGAAAACGGTCTTGTCCCCGACCTTATCATTAATCCACATGCCATCCCCTCACGGATGACTATCGGTCAGCTTATTGAACTGCTTGCAGGAAAACTTGCATCTGTCACTGGCAGATTTATCACCGCAACTCCTTTCGAAGGTGAAAAGGTGGATGATATCACTGAAGCCCTCCATGCCGCAGGATACCAACGATACGGTCGTGAAAGAATGTATGACGGAAGGACGGGCGAAATGCTGGATACCGACGTGTTTATTGGCATTGCATTTTACCAAAAACTCCATCACCTTGTCAATGACAAAATCCATGCACGGGCAAGAGGTCCTGTTCAAATCCTCACTCGACAACCAACTGAAGGACGATCCAGAGAGGGTGGACTCAAATTCGGTGAAATGGAAAGAGATTGCCTTATCGGTCATGGAACCGCCCTTGTCCTTAAAGAAAGACTTCTTGACGAATCTGATAAGTCTGAAGCCTTATTCTGTGAACAATGTGGTTTCCTTGCATATTACAACCGAAAATTAGACAAGATGCAATGCCCTCTATGCAGGGACGAGGTGAATGTCAGCAGGATTGTTGTGTCCTATGCGTTTAAACTTCTCTTGCAAGAACTGATGTCAATGGGGATTGCACCGCGTATTAGACTTAAGGAAAAAACATAAAATCATATCATCCGTTCTTTTATTTGTAGTGACTAAAAACTGGAAATTTAAACTCCAACAACTTGACGAAGCTCAACTGATCCAGTTTGCTTTGACCTCTCCCATATCAATATCCCGTTTCTACGCAATCGAAATGATAAATGACCAACAGGCTCTCTGCAAAATCGCAATGAATGACTCCAATGCAGACAATAAAAAACTTGCTATCCGCAAATTACAATCTGATACACTATTGTTCAAGATCGCAAAAGAATCCCCGGATTGGTGGCTTAGAAAACTTGCAACCCAGAAAATATACAACCCTTCCCTCGTCACGAAAATCCTTGAAAATGAAAAAAACAAATATGTTCATCTTGAAGGACTTCCAAAAATCAAAAGTCAACAACAACTTATCGATCTCTTCCTTATGGAACCCCATCATGAATGCAGATCCTTGATCCTCGAAAAACTCACTCTTGAATCACTCCTCACGCTTAGACTCCTGGCAAAGGAAGAGCACCAACCCCTTATTGCAAAAACCATTAAAAAACTAAACCGCAGTCAATCGTTCACCTGTCTGGACTCTCCATAGGGCGGCATATACTCCACCAAATGCCAACAACTCTGTATGTGTCCCACTTTCCACTATACGACCTTTTTCCAATACATGGATAATATCTGCATTTCTGATGGTTGAAAGCCTATGGGCAATCATCACTGTTGTCCTGCCAACAATGATACGTTCCAACGATCGCTGAATCGCCGCCTCTGTCTCATTATCTACAGATGACGTGGCCTCATCAAGAATAAGGATTGGGGGATTCTTC
The DNA here is from genome assembly GCA_015523565.1 of Candidatus Heimdallarchaeota archaeon. GTDB lineage: Archaea > Asgardarchaeota > Heimdallarchaeia > Heimdallarchaeales > Kariarchaeaceae > WAKA01. The sequence continues at coordinate 15,836 of WAKA01000161.1, forward strand.
AATACCGCCCTGGCTATTGCAATACGTTGCCTTTGCCCTCCTGACAGTTTGTGCCCACGTTCTCCTACCAACGTCTCATATTTGTTTGGAAGACTCATCACAAAATCATGTATCTCTGCAACTTTTGCCGCTTCAATAATCTCCTCATCTGTTGCATCCAATTTCCCATACGCAATATTCTCCCTTACTGTTCCATCAACCAAAAACGTACTCTGGCTGACGTAACCAATGGCATTGCGCAAATCCTTCAATCGCAGTGTTGACAATTCATTCCCATCAAGATATATATGCCCCCCTGTTGGATCATAAAACCTAAGCATCAGTTTTACAATCGTGGACTTTCCCGCTCCTGTTGAACCCACAAAGGCAACAGTCTCCCCCTGATTGACTGTAAAGTTCAATCCTCGCAATATGTTCGGTCGACTGGGATAATCAAAATCTACATTCTCGAAAATGATCTCCCCTTTCACATTTTCTTTCCTTAATTCCCTCTCCCCATCCTCCAATAATTTCGGACGATTGAGCAGGGAAAATATCCGATTGGTTGATGCCATCGATCGCTGATAGAGATCAAATGTCTCCCCCAATCTTGTCAAGGGCCATAATAACCGTTGGATCAAAAAAATCGCAACACTATAGGCCGCAATCTCAATGTTCCCCTTGATTGTCTCCACTCCCCCAATCACTAACATCCCTATAAATCCTGCAACAATGATTATTCGTATCAATGGTGAAAATGAAGAACTAAGTATTATCGCTCTCCTGTTGCTTAACTCATAGGCTTTTGACGCCTCTGCAATCCTTCTCGCCTCATAATCCTCCGTCCCAAAACTCTTAATGGTCATAATGCCAGAAAGATTGTTGGACAACTCCGCATTTATTATCCCGACCTTTTCCCTTACATCCCTATAACGTTCTTCCAGCTTCTTCTGGTACTTGATCGAAAAAAACAAGATGATTGGCATTGGAATTGTCGCAATCACCGCCAATGGAACGTTGATTCCATAAAACATTGCTGTAATGGCCACTGCTGTTGTGGTCACCTGTATCAAATCATTGGCTCCCACATCCAGAAAACGCTCCAATTGGTTCACATCGTTGTTTATCACTGCCATCAACGAACCCGTGTTGTTTTCCTCGAAAAATGCCAACTCCAAGTCTTGGACATGCCTGTATGTGTCCAACCTCAATTCATTCTGGATCGCCTGCGCTAAATTCCTCCACTTCACCTTGTACGCAAATTCAAAAATGGACTCAAACCCCCAAATAATGAACGTGAGCACTGCCAACACAATCAACTGCCTTGTAAGCCCCAAAATTCCAAAATCCCCTATGATTGAATTCTCCCGTCTCACTACTATGTCAACTGCAATTCCAATCAGCAATGGTGGCGCCAAATCAAACAGCTTGTTCAAGACTGAATACAATGAGGCAAGAAAAAAATCCAAACGATATTGCTCTCCATACCTGAAAAGTTTAATCAAGGGATGTGTGTCCTTCACACCTCCTCTCTTGTCTCCCGCTTTGAAAGCTTTGGCAATTAACCTAACTTCATTTCCCCTTTTTTTCACATCTTTCCTCTAAAACCTTTGGTGTCTCTATTGACGTAGAATAGTATATCTTTCCCTCAACTGAAACATTCTCTCCGAGTTTGATGCTGTCACCAATTATGTCTCCTTCTACCTTCACTCCATCCAGCTCTATCAATTCCCCCTTTATACTCCCCTTGACCCGAAACCAAGGTTCTGTGCTTATCCCCATGAATGAACGGACCAGTTTGGTCACAAGCTCCCCAAAATCATCCCTCCTCTGCCATCCAATTCTTATCTCCTTTCCCTTCACATCCCCCTTGATAATGGAATCTCCTCCTCTAGGGCAACTGATCCGCTCTGCAGTCATGTCCCCATTGACCTTCACACTCCCCAATATCACAATGTCCTTCGTACATTCCAGCACACCCGCCTTTACTTTGCCCAATACCTTCAATTGATTCCCGCAAACCAATTCATCCTGCAATGTAAGCTTCCCTGCAATCGTCATCCGCCCTACAGAATAAACCGAACCACCGCAATAGCATTTGCCCGTGATTGTGCATTCTCCCCCTGATTTCAATGCTCTCCCAACATCCAACTTCCCGTTTATAGATACTTTCCCACCTACCCTCACCTCTCCGGAAATATGCCCTGACCCCGCAATCCCCAATCTCTCACAGCTTAAGTCCCCCGATACCCTCAAGATACCTGCCACAAGAACAGGACCATTGACTGTCAATCCCTCTTGATATATTTTCCGACCATTAACCGTCAATGATTTCAATACTTTCGATTCAGGTTCAAGCAATCCCAGCCTCTTGAACTTTGAATACAGCTCCCTGTATTCTGCCTCTGTTATCTCCCCTGAATCCAACTTGGCTTTTAACCGCCCCTCTAAGCTTTCAACCATACTTATCCATCTTTAAACACCTGAACTTAAATAATCTCCCTTAACTTTAACTGAAACCCCTTAAACCATAAGGTGTATCTATAACCAAAATTCCCTTCATTTATTCCCTAAAATCTCCCATGCATTGTTTCAAAATTTTGTTGACTTCGCGATAAATGTTCTCGTTTGTTTAATGAAGAATCAAATTTCAATATGTTTCCGATACTTTTGTCAAAGAGTTTAAATATACCTAATCTATACATTAGTTTAACTGCATAGAAATTGGAAGGAAACTTCCTACTTAACTATGCAATTAAAGGCGTTGTCAAGGATCCGTTCGAACCTAACATAACCACCTACTTGGCGACGCTTTTTTTTTTAAAGTTCCATTGAGTGGACACTATACCCTGTGCATTTTTTCAAGTCCAATCTCTCATCAATTTCAAAAAATGCCGATTTACGGACACAATCCCCCCTGCTTTTTTTTTAAGTGCCAATAAACACCTATGCATTTTCCCTAGATACCCATTCAATCAGGTCTTCCAAACCCATGATGTCCCTCCCTAAAATAATCCCCCTGACCCCCGCATCAACTGCCGCCATGAAGTCACTCTCTGTATCCCCAACCATCCATACCTCCCTTGACCTGTCCGAGATCTCAATATCAAGCTTTTTGCAAATTCTTGAAATTGCCAGAACAATCCCCTCTCCAGAAGGCTTGGGTTGACTTACCTCCCGAAACCCAACCACCTCAGCAAACTCACTATCCAAACCAACCTGTTCCAACAAGCTGATCGCATTTTTTCTCTCATTAGAGGTCACAACCCCCAATGCAATCCCAAAAGCCCTCAATTGCCTGATGACTGCTGGCGTTGTGCCAAAAACATCTCCTCCAACTCTCGAACGGCTGAACTCAGAAAACCCTTGCCAAAAATGACGGTCTATCTCCTCTAACCGCTGTTCTGGAACTCCCAATCGCCTTCCTGTCTCATGGGTTGACAACCCAGAAAGGGACTTGATATATTCATGCCCAGGAACATCCAACCCCATCCGCTGTAACCCCTCTGCATAAATTCTCGCAACTACATCCTTCGTGTCTATCAATGTCCCATCCAAATCAAACAACATGATCTTCGGAATTCCCATTATGACATCTCCCCATCCCCCCAATCAAAAGCATTTATTTACATCACCTCGTGTAATTACATAATGGCTCAAGTGCCTTATGCCGGAATCCCAGAACAGGATCACGGAAATGTTGAATATAAACTTAAAATAAAGGCTGACGACAAACGTGCTGATCAGCTTGCCTCCCAAATGAAATTCAGGCTTTTCGAAGGAAATGGGGAAGCCATCTATGTCCTCGGAATAACTGATGACGGAATCCCCGAAGGAATATCCCCTGATGAAATGAATGCAACAATTGAACAACTCAACAAAATCGCAGAGAAAATAAACGCAAAAACAACAATCCTCAGAAAAATAGAAAATGAGGGAAGAGAGATCGCTGAAATCCTCGTCAGAAAAATCAAGGACCCCGAAAAACTCCCTGTGGATATCCCAATCGTCTCACTCGGAAATGTTGACGCCGGAAAATCCACTCTTATCGGCGTACTCAAAACTGGAAAGCTCGATGACGGAAGGGGAAGCGCTAGAACCGCTGTCTTCAGGCACAAACATGAGCTGGAAACCGGAAGAACCTCTTCCATAAGCTCAACAACCATCGGAATCGATATCGACGGAAATATCATAAACCAAGACCCAATTGCCCCACCATCTGACCTTGTCCTGCTCGAAAAATCAATCAAGACCATATCTTTCCACGATCTCGCAGGTCATGAAAAATACCTGAAAACAACCATCTATGGACTCTCTGGACTGTCTCCAAAATATGCAATGCTTGTCGTCGCAGCGAACCAAGGGATACTGCGAATGACAAAGGAGCATATGGGACTTATCATCGCCCTCAAGCTCCCTATGTTTGTCGTCATAACCAAAATCGACCTCACCCCTCAAAATGTCTTAAACAAGACAAAAAACGACCTCAAAAAACTCTTCAAAATTCCTGGCGTAAACAAGGTGCCCCTCATTGTCAAAAACAACAATGACGTCATCCTCGCCGCACAGCATATGGAACACGGAAATGTAATCCCTGTTTTCATGGTCTCAACCACCAATGGCCAAAACCTGAACTTCCTTCAGCAATTCCTCAACCTGCTCCCTGCAAAAAAACCAATGACACAAGAACAGTCCAAGGACTTCGGAGCTTATATAACTGAAATATTCTCCGTTCCTGGCGTCGGAACTGTCGTCTCTGCCTCAATCTACTCAGGATCCGTCAGCACCAACGAAAAAATCTATGTCGGACCTTTCGAAGGAGGAACCTTCAAGCTCGTCAGAATCAAATCCATCCACTACAAAAGGGTCAATGCAGAAAGGGTCTTCGCAGGACAATCCGCAACTTTTGCCCTCCATACCATCAAGAAAGACGAGGTTCGAAAAGGAATGGTTCTCCTCTCAGCAAGGCAAACCCCCGGCGCAAGCTTCAGATTTGACGGAGAGGTCTATGTACTCTACCACAGCACAACTATCAAAATTGGATACTCCCCTGTCATCCATACCCAAAGCATCCAACAAAGCGCCAAAATCATTGCGATCTCTCAACCCGTGCTTAGAACTGGTGATAAGGCAACTGTCTCCTTCCAGTTCCTCTACAGGCCTGAACATGTCTCTGTAGGACAACGATTCATCTTCAGGGAAGGACGAACAAAAGGAATAGGGACAATCACCAAAATTTATCCAATTGACCCCACAGAATAAACATCCCTCTCCCCAAAAAATTATGAAACCCTATGGTGGATTATAAAACCCTACTGCATAAGATTATAGAATCCTACAGCAGATGACCCATCATGACCTTCTTCGTCTCCAAATAAAAACGATTGAACTCATTCGGGTCAACATGGTGGTCAACCCGTCCTGTAATCTTCACCCCAAGCCGACGCAATGCCGATAACTTCTCTGGATTGTTCGTCATCAACCGTATTGACTTGACCCCCAAAGCATCCAATATCATGGGAACAACCGAATAATCTCGCTGGTCTGCCTTGAACCCCAACTCCAGATTTGCATCCACCGTGTTATACCCATGATCCTGCAATTCATATGCCTTGATCTTGTTCGCCAACCCAATGCCGCGACCCTCTTGGCGATGATAAATCACAAGACCCTCTCCCTCCTGCTGAATTCGCTCCAATGCCATTTCCAACTGCTCTCGGCAATCACACCGAAGACTTCCCAATACATCCCCTGTCAAGCACTGCGAATGCACCCGCGTCAAAACATCTTCCTTGCCCTCTATGTCCCCTGCAACTATGGCTATATGATCCTTCCCATCCGGTGTGCCCTCGAAACTGTATATCTTGAACATCCCATATCTTGACGGCAACTTGGCAGAACCATATATCCTGAAAGATGGCTCATCTGAAACCATGAGTCAAAATCCTCTTCCAGTTTTTTAATACCTTGCTTCTGGACTAAAAATCAATCCCCTTTTCCGTAATTTTTATGCGTATTTATTCAATATCCAGTTGCATTGTGCAACTCCCCATAACCCAAGGATGGTCGTAACCGACTCTGAAACTCATGCTTTTTGTACAAAAATGACATCTCTCTTTTCAATCAAATATGTCCTGTGACAATTCACCTTCCAGCTTTTCCCCCTCTTTACCTTCAGTCTCTTCCCCTTCCATCTCTTCCGCCTCTTCAGCCCCTTGGTTCAGCAGAAGTGGAAAGTCTATGTGGTGTGCAACATTGTTGTACGAACGATAATAACGCTCCTCCCCTGTCACCTTCAATGGAAGCCACACAATGAACAACGATCCGACGGGGTAAATCAATTTCATGTCGCGATTGCACATGACTGGAAGCTCTTGATATGGGTCTTGACCTGGAATCACCCGAAGAATATAATTGTTCCCCTGTTTCTCGGTTACCCCAATAACTCCCATATATCCTGGTGGAGCACGCGTCCGCTTTGAAAATGTGTTCCGTCTCGCACGTATGATCATTCTCGCCAACTTCTGCACAATACGCCTCCCTAATTGACCATAATGGGGCTCCAACACGTCTGCCAACATGTTGATGTCAAGGGCAGGCCGTCGACTCAGTATCTCCTCTCTCCTTGACTCTGTCGATGAAATAAATTGGGGCAAACGCTTGAGCTGGGCAACTATGAATTCTTCCAATTCTGGATACTTGTGCCGCAACTTATACAGTGTCTCCGCCCGCATGATGTGTGAAATCGCACGCCGCCGGATTTCCTTGGAGAGATGGATGCCACTTACAACTTTCTCAAAAAAAGGCTCCTTTTTTGGCTTTCTCCCTATTTGATTATAACGATCCAATAACAGCACAAAGATGTCTTCCAAAACTGTGTCGTTATGTGTTAATCCCTCCATCCATGAAACTGCCATGCGCTCCATCTCCCGTACTCCTGGCGGAGCACTCCTCATATCTCCCAATAATGCCCCATTCATATTATAATGCAACCAAAAATCATCAAGTACACCCACAAATGATCGAAACTGATTCAAAAACCGAAAAAAAGGGTTGACTGTCAAACTGATACGAACATCAAAAATGACTGACAATTCAAGAACTTGGGGATGAACCAACTTGACACTTTGTCCTGTCGAGTTATATAGTAATCGCAAATATTCAAAATTGAACCGATCCCACTCCTTTGGGATCTTATTTGCATAATAATATTCCATCTCACGCAAAAATGAGCCTGCTGTGGGGGATATCACCGACTCCTTCACCCTTTTATGCACTCGATCCGTTTCTTCATGCTGGCGGGCAAATCTCTGCCACAACTCCAATGAACGCTTCGCTGAATCGGCATCTGTTTCCTTCTTGAAAAATGCAAACCCTCTGTAGTTCCCTGAAATGGTTGGCCCACTCATTAAACTGCATTATTGCATTCCCCTAAAAAAAGTCTCTTACCTGCCCCTGCTTATCCATGTGCCTTGATGTGTATTGTGTGTATTCATTGTATATATTGTGTTCTTTCTATGTATCGCGTCCATTCTTTTGTGATTGTTATCTTTGTGAACATTGTGTTTCCTGACATAGATTGATTGTGTGCGGTGTTGTGATACAATGTGTTCATTGTGCTGTTCTTTTCCTGTTACCAAAAAACAATAAGTCATCGTTTCCTATCTCTCTTGTGAACAAAGAAAACTTCCTGAAAGCCAACTACATCCCCGACGAACAAACAATAACCGTCACTAAAATGGCTGAAATACTCAAAAAACCAATTCTAGTCGAAGGATCACCTGGAACTGGAAAAACTTCCCTTGCAAAAGCTATTGCAACCGCAAGGAATACTCCCCTTTTCAGAATTCAATGCTATGAGGGAATAACGGCTGAGCAGGTAATCGGGGAATTCAATTACACAAAACAACTCCTCGCCATTGAAAACGCCAAAAATGAAAAAAAACCATTCGACTTGGCAAATGTGTTTACTCCTGAATATTTCGTAGAAAGACCATTACTGAAGGCATTCAGACAAAAAAAACCTGTCGTCCTCCTAATCGACGAAATAGATCGGGCTGACGAGGAATTTGAAGCATTCCTCCTTGAGGCATTGGGTGAATATCAAATAACTGTCCCAGAACTTGGAACAATCAAGGCACTTTCGACCCCTATCATCATCCTTACTTCAAATGCAACAAGAACCCTTTCGCATGCCCTACGGAGAAGATCATTGTATCTTAACCTAGAATACCCCTCTCAACAAAGAGAACTTGAAATAATTCGTATCCATGTGCCTGATCTCCAAAAACAAATTGCCGAAAAAATAATCTCTATTGCCTCCAAGTTGCGAAACTCTGAAAAAATTGCACAGCCTCCCTCTGTTGCTGAAACAATCGACTTCGCAAAGGCTATCCTTACTCTCGGAAATGATTACCTCGAAAATCAAAAAATCATGAGCCTCTTGGGGATACTCATTAAAAATCAATCTGATATGGTTGAGGCACAAAATCTATTGTCATGAATTTTTCTGAAACCAAGCATATATAGTATGCAACATAATTATTTAATTGTGCTTACCCAACTGCTTAGACAATTCGGTTTTGAAATCAGTGTTGACCAAGCAATCGATGTGGCACGTGTCTTGACTTTGGTTGATTCTTTGCTTGAACTGAAAATTGCTGTTAGATCGATCGTTGTTAAGTCTCCAGAACAAATTAAACTGTTTGACTTTGTCTTTGACCAATACATCGCAAAAACAACAAGTTGGGAAAAAACCCTTGAAGAACTGAAACACAATGCATTGAATGAGTGGGGAATCAAACCTCAAAGTAAATTTAAACCTCGGTTGGGAAACAATCCTGCATGTCCAAACCCTATTGGTGGTGCCGCTATTGGCGCAGGAACGGGTTTGGCTACTGTCTCTGGATTGACAAAACCTGAAACTTTACTCTCTTTTCATTCTGATTTTAAATTCATTATCAAAAAAATGATTAATGAAAGCATTGACGAAGCTGCCGATACCCTTGTGACAAGATACCTCCTTGCTATGCGAACCAACTTCAATGAGGTTATGCACAGAAAAGAAAAAGCCCTGAAAGAAATAAGGCATGTTTTGGAAAATCAGTTCCCATCTGTTGCCAATCATGTCTCTCAACTATTTGAAAAAGCTGTAAACCAAAAACTGATTGAACATGCAAAAGAATCGCCTAAAGATACTTTTGCACTCTATTCCATCGAAGAAAGGGATTTTTTTGAATTGGAAGAAACTCCTGAATTAAGAGAGGCATTGAAAAAAATGGCGCAAAGATTGGCTGTCAAGAGAAAACGTCGTTTGATAAAGGGACCCCGAAAAATTAACATGAGAAAAACCATCCGTCATAACATCCAAAATGGTGGTGTTCCTATCAACCTCATAAGGGCTGAGCCTCGAAAAAGGAAGCCTAAACTCATTGTCCTTACTGATGTCAGTCCATCAACCATTTATGCAACAAAATTGTTTCTTATGTTGCTTTGGGAACTCAAAGAAATGTTTGATTCTGTCCGATTTTATGAGTTTGTAGGTTCTTGCATCGATGTGACTGATGCTTATGTGGATGGAAAATCCCTCTATGAAAGCGTAAATGCAGCATTGGAAAAATGGTCTAATACTATTGGTGGGAAGCAAAGTAGCAATTATGAACGTGCTCTTTCCGACTTTCTGAAAATGGCTAAATCAAGGCTTGATCCTGACACTACCGTCCTTTTATTGGGGGATTTGCGTGATTGGCTTGGATCTCGAATAGATGGTTTTCCCCTTTCTGTGAAATCAATGAAAATTGTAAAACAACTCTCCAAAAAATTTTTTGTATTAAATCCTGAACCTAGACGATATTGGAATACTGCTGACAGTATTGTATCTTATGTTAAGGCTATTGGCGTTGAAGTTTATGAAGTTACTAATTTAATACAGTTGGAAAATATTCTTTCTGAAATAATTATTTCCTGATGCCTAATTC
>WAKA01000162.1 GCA_015523565.1 Candidatus Heimdallarchaeota archaeon
GGGAACTCTTGTTGGAATTGGATTAAGTTTTTTTTTGACTGTCATAAATCTCCTACTTCTTTTCCGAATCGAATGGGCAATGTCCTTCAATAAATGGCATTTTCTTGTTTTGGTATTTGTCCTTGCAGAAATGATTGGAGTTATCTTTTTTTCAGTGAATGTTGAGTTCTTTAGCAGGGAAACCATTTTCTTTTTCATGGTTAAGTTCATAATTAACCTATTTCAACTTAGGAATTTCATGAAAAATTGAGTGGAGGAATATCGATCTGTAAAGGAGGAAAGGGTTATTTCTTACTATTTGATGCAGATGACGGGTTACACTTATAAATAGAGAATTGGATAAATTCACAAGGATTTCAACCGTGGTCTCTACCATCATGGCGGAGGTGAATACCTCATATGATGACATCAAGGCAGCAGTTCATTCTTCAAGATGCAAGAGGATTGGAAATATTTGCGTTCCTCAGAGGGTACACTTTTTTACTGGGTTTGGTTCACCTGCTTATTGCAAGAGGACTATGGGCGATTTAGATGATGGAGAGAATTGTTTGTTTGGACGAGAAGCATCCTTTATTCTTAGGAACCTGGACTCTGATGCTTACGGTTATGTCAACCATATACGCATTGGATACTGCTCTCTGCCTTAGCCGGATTGGCTGATTTTGATCTATACCACATTCGATACAGACACCCATAAAGTCCTGATGAAAATACTGACTGATTTTCCATTTATCTCTTTTTTCCTAGTAATCTGATTTTCGAAAGTCCTATAAAAGCAATTATTGTGAATTGTTTAAATTGGTTTATCGTTGGGCTGTTTCTCAAGATGACGAATTTCTTTGTTTTATTCATTTTTCTGTGTAAGGGATAGTCTCTATCATTCATGTGCGCTAATGATTATTACAGGAAATAAGCAATGCAATATGCATGATGTTGTCCATTGTACTAGCCATTGCGTATTCTGAAAATGCATGTGTTGAAGACCACCAATTTGAGATGAATAAAATCTAAATCATGCATGCAGGCAACTTTGATTCAGTTGAAGAACAGCAGGCTTTTGCATCGGACACAGCGTCATTCCTTAAGACTGTGGCAAAGTATCATTCATATATAACAGGTGTTTTGTTTTCAATGTTGATTGGCAAGAGGTTCTTAGATGCCATTCTAAAAAAGGAACTTTTTGTAAAAATCTTGTCTAGCGACCTTCCCTTGGTAATTAAAGGGATGATGGGAATCTATTTAGCTTTTAATGTATTGTCTGGCATTCTGGGCTTTATCCAACCATTGATTAATGTACACCTGCGCTATCTTTTTATTGACCTTTTGCTGTCTGTCATTGGATAGGTAAAGGACATGATGATGATGTTGATGTTTGTCCTGAACTTTTTTGGCATGGTATCATTTATTTTTGGAAATTTTTGGCTTACTGGTCATCTTTTCGGGTGATGATATGGACAAAACTTCGGATTATAAACCTGATTTCTCATATATGACTCTCTCAGCAATGGTTATTTTTACCTATTTGTGCATGTCTTTTTTCTTTTTGTCGGATGGGTGGCTGCCATTGAAGGATTATGCTGGTAAAGTTGATGTGAATGAAGTGTGGACTTTTATTGGGTTAGTGTCCCTGACTTTTGCAATGGTTGCTTCTGCCATGCGGAAAACTAAAAGGTATTTTTCCACAACCGACTTGAAAGAGGTTCAAACCCAGTTCAACCACATCTATTATATTTGGATACCCGCGCTAAGTGGAGCCTTTAGCATATTGTTTTATTTTGAAGGGGGTCTTGATGTATTTGTGTTTTACATATTGATGGGCCTGCATTTTTTCATCATTGCATTATATTTCACCTCTTTTGAAGAAAAACAGAAAGATAAAAGGAGTAATCTTCTGGATATTATACAAAGAGAATTTATTGTATTCCAGTTTATAATCCAAACTTGGTTTTTCTTCTTGCTGATACATTTCTGGCAGAACCAGAAATGGGGTTTCCTTGGGTTGCAGATTGTATTTGGGGTGGGACTGGTCATGTTCTGGGTGAAGCCGGGAAACCTTGTTTTGAACCATACTCTTGCCCTTCGCCTTTTTCTCTATGCATTTGGCTTGTTTGTTGTCTGGATCAGTTGGAGAGATTTTGACCTGGCTCATCAGATTTTCAGCATAAACACAAGAATTATTTTGATGAAATTAATGGGAGATTTCATTATCGCGTATATTTATCTGAATACAATGTCGCCGAAAGGAATGGAAAAGATTATCGACTATTGCCGCGAATGATTGAAATGGGTGTTGGGTTGTTCCCTAAGTCGTCAGGATTTTGTTCCATCTTTCATGTTGGGAATTGTTTATTCATATGGACATAAACCTTATGAGCCAGTGTCTGGTGCCAATCCAGACCCTAAAACGATTAAAGCCGCAGATGATATCAATACGCGGAAAAAACGAACCCATGGCGATTGCCTATCTTATCAGCTACCGAAAGTACCTGCACAATCAGGAGCAAAGGGAGTTTTTTTTGAAGGCCTATGCCTTTTTTGAGAAGATCAACTCGCCTGAATCATATTTGAGATATGATGAATTTTTTAAATGCAGTGCTACAGTGGGCAATTCTGTAGAATTCATCACCCCCGAAATTTTTGATATTGTACCCGAACTGTTTGCCGTCAAATCCAAACGGCTCAGGTTTGTGCCGAGTTCCGTCCTGACTGACACGCCAAAAGTTATGACCTTTTATTTTGTTTCGAATCGGCTCCTGCCCACCTTTTTCAGGAGGGCGACTGAAATCAAAAATGTTCAACGGCTTGAAATCCCCCGATTTGCGGGGCTGGTGGAATTTCTTGAACAGAAGGGACTTCAGATCGATGAAACCAAGGGTTTTGAGTTTAGTGAAGCCCCTGTTGTTTTGACCAGTACAATCGTGCCTTGGATCTACTTTTCATTCTCCATTATGGAGAAAAAGGTGGAGACACTTACTTTGAATATTATGAAAATTATTGATGAGACAGAGGAGAGATATATATATTCTTCTCCCAACATGGTTTTGCTCGAAGTACTTGAGGAATACTATGAGCTCCATCGTGAAGAGATTGAGCAGCAAGTGGCTGAATTAAAGGAAGGGCTTAGGCAGACCATCAAAAGGTATGAGGGCAAGCGGCTTTGGCTGAGGGGCAAAAGCAGGCTGTGGCTGGAGTCCAAAAGGCATTTCCTTGCGGAACTGGATCGGGAGTATCCAGACCTTTAGGTTGTCGGTAATGAATAATCCTCCTATGCGGAAAGATTTGAGTTAACAAAAATCCTTTAGATTATTTGGCGATGCAGACCATGAAAAACGCAATGCAACA
>WAKA01000163.1 GCA_015523565.1 Candidatus Heimdallarchaeota archaeon
AAATCCTGAAAGAAGGTCGCTCCCTGCTTGGACTCTGGGATGAGTTTGGCATGATGTACCAGGAACAGCTCCTGCAGCATTCAAAGGACATCGAAAAACTTAGTGAGCTCAATCAGGATCAGACAAAACATATAAATGCAGTCGAAGGCAAAGTAGACTCCTTGGAAACCAAGGTGGATTCTTTGGAAACCAAAGTGGAAACCAAGGTGGATTCTTTGGAGAACAAGGTGGATTCTTTGGAAGCCAAGGTGGATTCTTTGGAAGCCAAGGTGGAAGACCTTCGCAATGATGTAGATAACAAGGTCGAAGACCTTCGAAATGAAATCAAAAATCTTTATGACAAAATTGAAAATGTCAACTCTAATATTGACAATTTGCAGAAAAACACAAGTGCCTTCCAAAATAATGTCCTCTCCATCCTTAAAGAGTTTGTGGAAAAAAAGAATGAATAATTGGTTCTTTTTGCATCTTGTCTTCTTTGAAAGTATCATGTTTCTAACATAAGGAACCATCAATTCTATTGGAAATATTGTTTCAAAAATAGGATCATATTTCTTTTATGTATGCAGATATTTTATTTGAGATGTAGCAATACAACGTTGTACTTTCTGATTTGTCCGTAAACCATCCGCGAAACTAAATTTGCATTTTTTGAGGTCATGTCCTTAAGTTTTTGAAAGCTTAGATTTTATGGTGCTAAACTGTCCGAAACCCAAAAATTGTAAACAAACTAATAATTTCGACTCCATGTTTCAATTACCATGAAATTCGATAATTTAATGGGAACCTTCATTGGAGGTCTAATTGTCATTGGGTTGGTCCTAATGGCACCACCGACTGTCATGGCAGACAATGGTAATATAAAGACATCTTCAGGAAATCCTGAAAATCCAGATCTGCCAACTAATGTCACAATTCCAACAATCAATGTGACCTATGGATCACCTGTTGCAATTTCTGGAAATGAAAGTGTAGAATTGGTTACACCAACAGGTATTTCACTTGTCCTAGTTCCTGGAGAAAGCTTGGAAATCACTATGGAAGAGTTTGATGTCAATCCTGCTGGTCCAATACAGGAAGATCTAATATCATTTGATTTCTTCCTCTCAATTGAGCCAAATGACACCTCTGTAGAGGTGAATGCAACTCTTGCCATTCCATACAACGAAACAGATTTGGCTAATGTCAATGAAACCAACCTTGAGATGAGGTACTATAATGAAACCTCTGGTCTTTGGGAAACTGTTCCCTCTTGGGTTGATTTGGAAAACAATGTTATCTATGGCAATACAACCCATTTCAGTATTTGGACTTATACGGTATCCAATGACACCCAACCTCCCGAACCACCAACTGATAATCCCCAACCCCCAGAACCTCCAACAAATGATACACGAATCCCCGTCAATGTGACATTAGGGAATCCTGTTTCAATCCAACCAGGTCAGGCTGTGGAATTGATTACTCCCTCAGGGGTGGTAATTTCGCTAGTGTCCGCAGAGGGAATTGAAATAACTATCGACCAATTCGCCTCAAATCCCGCAGCACCATTGCAAGAGGGTCTCATGTCTTTAGGCGTTTTCCTGTCAATTGAGCCAAATGACACCACTGTAGAGGTGAATGCAACAATTGCAATCCCATACAATGAAACAATGTTAAACGGAACTGACCCTGAAACATTGCAATTAAGGTACTATAATGAAACTTCTGGTCTTTGGGAAACTGTTCCCTCTTGGGTTGATCTAGAAAACAAGATTGTTTATGGCAATACAACCCATTTCAGTGTTTGGACATCGACAATAGAAGAAGAGGTTCAACAGATTCCCAACAATCCTGCAACCCCAATTGCCAAACCAGGGACTCCCTTTGAGATTAAACCTGGGACTCCCGTTGCCGTTCGTCCTGGTGAAAGGGTTGAATTGGTAACCCCATCTGGTATCAAGGTTTCCGTTCTTCCAGGATCTGGTGTGGAAATAACTATTGAGGAATTTTCCACCAATCCCGCAGGAGAGCTTCCTGCTGGAATTAAATCAGCAGGAATATTCCTTGAAATATCCGTAAATGATACATCCACGTCTATTGATGCCACCTTGTCCCTCCCTCTTGATGGTCTTGACCTTACTGGTATTGACATTAACACTCTTGAATTCCGCTACTATGATGAAAATGCAAAGGAATGGAAAGGGGTTCCATCATGGATTGAAAACAATGTTGCTTACGCAAATACCACCCATTTCAGCCTTTGGACTCTAGCGGGTGAAAAAATTGTTGAAGGTGCTAATAACCAAGAATCTGGTTCTTCAAGCACAGCACAGTCGAAAGCATACTTCTTTTCATTGTTTGGCATCATTGGGATATTGATCGTTTCACTTCGTAAAAAAGGAAAAATATTATGAAAAAAATTAAAGAATAACATGTATTCCACATAAAATTAAAAATCAATTTGGTGATACCGTGAAAATCCAAACATTTATCATTCTCATTATCCTCGCGTCGACAGTTCCTTCTGCAAACGGTCAAATTCCAAATGCTGAGATCGTAAGTTATTCATATTCTCCCATTACCCCAACCCCTGGAATGGACATTATTATCCTTGCAACAATTAGTGTCCCCCCTCAGAATATAGACAATATCACGATTGTTTATGGCATCAATGACCAAAACGAAACTAGGGCCTTAATGCAGAATTTAGGGGGAACACAATTCCAATATGTGATCCAAGGACAAGAAAATGGAACAGTGATCCACTATTGGTTGGAACTTTATGTTCTCGGTGCACTTGAAGATCGAAAGCCAACGACTGGATTTGAACAAATTCAAGTACTTAATCTTGCTTATACCCCTCTCCCCATTGATTATGGGCGACCGATTGATCTTCCAACAGGGAATTTCTCTTTAATCTCTGAAGATGGAAATCTCAAACTGAATTTAACCGTGGACGGAAGCATCAGCATTACAATCACAAGACAGCCCCTTTCAGAAGTAACCCCGCCTGTAAATTTCCTTGCGACCTCGGATAAATTCTCCATTGAGGTAAACTCAACAGAATCTATCAATGCGGGTGAAATCCAATTGACTTACAGCCAAGAGGTAGTTGACCAGATCGGGGCAATAGAGCAACGGCTCCAGTTGCTGAAAATTGAAAACGGAATTGTCGAAACAATCAATGCTACTCTTGACCCCATCAAGAATATAATGACGGCAAGCGTCAAAAGCTTCTCTGAATGGATTATTGCATCCGAAAAACCCAACCTAAAAATAATTGACGTTTCAATACCTAGTGCCGTGAAAAAAGAGGAACCTTTTCCTCTTGGCTTTATCCTGTCTAACTTAGGGAATTCAAAAGCTGTCAACATAACATTGCTTGTCTTTCTCCCACGCGGAATGAATATCGTCAACAACAGCTCAAGATTTGAAATCCTTGAATTGAATCCCTTGCAAAACGTTTCATTTTCTTTCCTTTTATTGGTTGAAGAGACAGGAAATTATACGATAGTCATATCTGTTGAAGCAGGAGACGGAATACAAGAATCCGAACCAATCACATTGACTGTCAAACATGTTTTGCTTTCAACAAGCAAAAAGGAAATTGCATTCAATGAAGCTATTCAACTCATCACATTTTTTATCATCATAAAGAAAAAAACCATAAGAGGAAAACAAGAAAAAATAAAAAGTGAAAAATAAGGAGTTGGAAATAAAAACATGATGATGAAATATGCACTTGTATACACATTACTTATCTTTGCAACGACCCAACCCGTCATCAGTCAACAAACTGATATTAGAATAATGCGGGTTCTCTTAGACATACAAATAGTGGAAAACTTTGGGATTGCTGAGTTCTCCTTGACCTCTCAATCAAAAAATGAAATCAGTGTCCCTTTCAGCATTAATGTCCCTGGAGAATATTACGATGCAAAGGTCAATATTGATGGTCAAATCGTTCCCATTCGAACTGAAACAGTACAAGGATGGACAACAATCGAAATAACCCCTATCGTAAAAATAAATCAAAATCAGGTTTTTAACTTGGTGATTTCCACCAAATTTAAACCAGAAACCACTCATACATCTCCAAACGCAATATTACTGAGATTCGATTGGGGAATGAATTACCCCGTCAACTATTTCGATATTGTTCTTACCCTCCCCCACGGGAAATTTTTGACAACTAAACAGGACAGTCTTAACCTTTTTCCCTCCACCGCTTCCCTCTCAACTAATGGGACAAATATCTCAGTTAAATGGTTCAACTTAACCTATACAGAACCAAACAACATACAAACCGTGATTGTGGAATATGGGGATGGCATAGGTGGTGAAACTAAACCGAACCAATTACTGCTCTTGAGTTTTGGCATAATCATTGGAATTGCAATGGCTATCGTGTCTACAATCATTGCCGTGAAAATAAAAGGAATGGATCCTTTTGCGGTCATGAGGTTCCACCTACATAAACCTGAAACAGAAATCCAAATCAAGACAATCTACAAACCTATAGTCCTAAAACCACAGCAAGTGCGGATTCTTGAGTTCATCAAGCAACATGAGCCCGTGTCTCAATCATCATTGATTGATTGGATGGGATTAAGCAAATCTCGTATAAGTCAGTATTTAAAAGACCTTGAAAACCATAATCTTATCGTGAGGGAAAAGGACGGCAAGGAAAACCTTGTCTACCTCAGACAAGACGTAGATCTCTAATAATTCAACCTTTTCAATTGAAGCTGGTTTTTTTCCAAATACCAAATTTGTATATAGTTTTCAACATTGTATTATCGTAAATGCACTTCAGGGATTCCATCCATGCAGTGAAAATCCAACTGATTGGTTCGCTTCTATATATGGGAAACCGATAACAGGCAGAGGGAAATCATATGTATTAAATGGATTGAAGATATCTAGATGTATTTGCACAATTCAAAAAACCTTTTGTCATTCCTCTGCTTTTCTGCAAAAACATTATTTTCCTGTGGGAACAACTGGGGATCATTGAATTCTCGAAAAATTTGCGGTGATGCAGTGATACCATTCGTCATCGCTCGGTTTCCTTCATTAAACAAGCTCTCACAGGAATCCGCAAGGCTTTTGCTGGATCGTTTTGATTTTTCAGATCCAGTTTGGGAGACCAAAGGAAGGGTTGACCTGATTGTCACGTCTGCTTCCAAAAAATGCAGGATCGAGATCAAGTTCATCTCCAAGCTGGACGAGAACAGAAACAGGCTCATTGATGCCATTCGGAAAACCAAAAGCAATATTGCCACAAAAAAGCTTGATTTCCTTCTTGTGACAACCCTTGCAAAAAAATTTAGCAAGCAGGAAGATTTTAAAAGGGTTGAAGGGTATTGTGTACTAGG
>WAKA01000164.1 GCA_015523565.1 Candidatus Heimdallarchaeota archaeon
GTCAATATCAACAATAGTATAAGAATAAGGCATGCGCTTCAACTTCCTGAAGCAAAAGGATAGTATGCCAACAATCAAAATGATATGTTACTTGCAGGATCTGTGTATTCAAGATTTCGAGATTGATAAGATAAAGAACATAGAAGATTTGGAAAAAATAATTGTCTCCCCTCCTTGCAATTTACAAAAATCGGAGCTGGGGGATTTGAACCCCCGACCTGTCGGTACCTGTTTTTGTACCAATAATCGTCAGCTGATGTTCATTTCACTGGGCATTGCCCTCTAGAACTGGTTTTCGACCTACAGCCGACCGCTCTGCCAGTCTGAGCTAAGCTCCGGACAAGAACCGTAGTTCTTTTCAATTTTCTTTTCTGATGATTGACATATAACTTATTTGTTAATGTCGTTGTTTATTTTTCAAAAGGTTTTGATAGTTTGGGGAGATTGCTATGTTTGTACAATACCTTAACTAAATTTTCATTCATTTTCATTCAATTACTTTAAAGACCCTTCATGTGAAATAATTTTAACATCAACATTTTTGGTTGTTCTCTTCGAAAGATTTATTATATTCCCTGAGAATTATAACATGCAGCCATCTGATCTTTTTTTAGGTGGCTGCCTCCCTCCCCCCACATTAATTTCAATGAGTTTATACCATTACCCCAATTCAATTTTTTTGTAACAAGCCCATTTTTCCATGAGGGTTTTTTTCATTCAGGAAAACAATTTACATTCTGATTTAAATGTCATGTCAGGAAAATAAATAACCCTGCCATAACAAAGAGTGTTGCAGCAATAAATTTTAGGTATTTTTCAGGGACTTTTTTGATAAGTGCGTCCCCTATGATTGCAGTTAGGAAAAGTATTGTTGCCATCCCCAAAATCGCACCAAAAAAAACTTCCCAGAAGTTTCCAGAAAGGGATTGTGCAATTACGAATAATTGGCTTTTGTCGCCCAATTCTGCAATTGCGACGAAAGAGATTGCAGAAAGAAATGGATTTTTGATGGTAGGTTTTTCCTGTTGACCTTCCCCTTCATGATTTAATGCCTCCTTGAATGTCAAAAGTCCAAGCAACAGAAAAAGTGATCCTGCCACAATTCTAGTAATATAAGGATCAATGTTTTTCGAGATTAAAGCGGCAATTGCAATACCAACAATAGTTGTTAATGTAATACCTATTGTGGCCCCTAATGCTACAGTAAATGGCTTTTTTGTTCTTGACATTATTGAAAGCGCGACAAGTTGTGTCTTGTCACCGAATTCCGCAAGGAGCATTATTGTGTACGTGGCAATAAATATTGTAAAAGGCATTAATGCAGGGTCTGAAAGTCAACTATAAAGTTTTTCTAAAAAAATAGAAACTAATAAATACGTATTTGCTTTTTCAAATCATTTCATGCAATGAATTTGTCAAGAATTTTATTGGAAAAGAAAAAGATTGCTTTCTTTAAGGCAAGCAAATATAAGGAAGCATTATCATATTGTTGGTATGGACAATTGCCATATTTGTGGGAATAAGTGCAAAACAATGGAAGTGATGATTCCATTGGAAACGGGTGAATTAGTACCTGTGCACCCCAGATGCCTTGAACACCTGTTTTTAAAGTCATATCGTTCTTGTGGAGGATGTGATGGAAATGCGGGATGCTGTTAAGCAAACTTTAAGTGAATTATAACAAAAATGAATTAGTGCTTACAAAAACCTGTCCTAAATGTGAATCTAGAATTCCTGTTAAAGCCAAGTTCTGCCCAAAATGTGGAGAACCATTGTTGGCGGAAGCTGGAAGAAGATGTCCAAAATGCAAGCGGATATTGAAGCCAGACGCAAAATTCTGTCCATCATGTGGAACACGTATCAAGGAAGCTGGTTTTACAAAAATGAGGCATTTATATGCACCAGAGGGAGTAAAGCACAAATGCATGATTTGTTCCCAAGAAATAGATATTGATTTAATTTTCTGCCCGTCTTGTGTGAATCCATTCCATTATAGTCATCTTATAAACTGGTTGCTGAAGGAAAAGAAATGTCCAGTCTGCCGAACAAAACTGGAATTCATTGACTGAAGACCTTGCCAAGCATCATTTTTGAGAGGCTCTCAATCCCCTCGGCTAAAATTGGATGACCATAGACCATATTTGCCAGTTCTTTCCAGCCCATTCCGTTGTCCATGGCAAGAATGACCATTTGCACAAGACTAGCAGTTCTTACACCCCATAGATGGACGCCAAGGATTTCATTCGATCCCTTTAAGCCAATTCCCTTAAGGAAACCTGTCCAATCTCCAACAATCATGGACTTTCCAAGCCATTTGTTATAGAAACGCACAACAACAACTTTTTCTTCCCCATATTTCTCTTTTGCCTGTTTCTCTGTCAATCCAGTTGATCCCAGCTCAGGTCTAGTGAATGTGAGTCTAGGAATGTTTGGTTTTTGAAGTGGTTCCCAAAGGTCAGATGGTTCCTTGCTTTTTTTAAGGTTATTGAGAACTACACCAGCTTGCCAAGCAGCCCAATTGGTGAACATTGGATTACCCGTAACATCCCCTACTGCAAAAATGTGGGGTTGGCTGGTTTGCATGTATTTATTGACTACAATTGCACGTTTTTCAGTTTTTACACCAGCGGCATCAAGATTAAGGTCACGGGTTCTTGGAACCCTGCCAGTTGCAACAAGAAGGTAGTCACCATGATATTCTCCTTTATTGGGACCATCATTGAGGATGACGGTAAATTTTGTTTTGCCATTTTCTTTGCTTTCACGAACTTCGTCCACAAATTTCCCTGTGAAAATGGTTATGCCTTCATTTTGAAGATGATCCCTTATAGCATCTGCGACTTCTTCATCCTCTCCAGGCAAAATATGGGGAAGTCCTTCAAAGATTGTCACCTTTACACCTAAAGTATTGAATGCTTGACCGAATTCAAGCCCAATTCTCCCACCACCAATGATTAGCATGTGTTCAGGGAGATTATCAAGATCCAAGGTATGTTTTGAAGTCTTGTAATTGACTTCTTTAAGTCCCTTGATTGGAGGGATTGCAGGTTCACTTCCTGTGGCAATAACAATCTTGTCTGCTGAATATTGTTCTCCGTTTACCTCCAAGGTATGCTCATCGACAAACTTGGCGAAACCATTGATTACTACAGTGCCAACTTTTTCACGTGCATTTCTTAGGGTTCCATCATGAATTCGTTTGACAATTTTATCCTTAAGTTCTTTGGCATCCTTGAAGTTATGGGTATTGTGTGCCGCTTCAACAATTGCTTTTGTTGGAATGCAACCAGTGTTTATGCATGTCCCACCGAAATGATGATCCACATCAGCCTCTATTATTGCAGTTTTCCATCCTGCTCTTTTCAGTCCAACTGCAATCTTCCTGCCTGATGAACCACTGCCTATTGAAATAAGATCGAAATGTTCCATGTGCTTATTTGGATGTTCTCCTTTTTGTATTAGTAGTAACAAATTCAGAACATTGCTAAGATTTGGAATTAAGAGAAAAATTGCGATTTCATACCATTATTTTTTAACTAAAAGGGGATGATGAAATTAATGCTTACAGGTGTAGATTTGAGGGTTCTTGTACATGAAATGGAGGAATCGGTCTCAAGAAGCTGGATCACAAACATATATCAATTACCATCAGGAATATTCATTTTTAAGTTAAGGGATCCAAAAAAAGGGACGTATTTTCTCTTGATTGAGCCTGGCAAAAGAATTCATCTTACTCAATTTAACAGGGAAATGCCGCCAGAACCGCCAAATTTCTGTAAGCAATTGCGATCGCATTTAAGAGACAAAAGAATCAATTGGATCAAACAAAGGCATATCGATAGAATTGTGGAAATGAATATAGGACCAGACCCTGGTTATACATTTGTTGTTGAATTGTTTGGTGAAGGAAATCTGATTCTTGTTTCTCCCAATAATAAAATCTTGGCAGCGCTTCGATATCGGAAAATGAGAGATCGAGATATCCATCCAGGCAGGGAATTTGTCCAGATGCCTCCTGCACCCATGGATATTCTTAGAGAAGGAATAGATCATTTTGATGAGATAGTTTCCACAGAAACAAAAATAGTAGTGGCATTGAACAAGATATTGGGTCTGGGGCCTGTTTATTCCAGATATGTATTACAAGAGGTTGGCATTACCAAAAAAAAGATTGCAGATCTTTCAGAAAAAGAACTTGAAGCAATCAAGGAAGAATGCTTTAAACTCAAAACTAGGCTTGTTGAACATAGATATCAACCAATAGTTTATTTGGAGCCTGATGAGGATATTGAAATAGAACCTGACCAAAGAGAGGATGAGGAGAACATTGAGCTGGAACAGGAAGAAGTTATTGAAGTAAAGGAATATGATGACCAATGGTCTGATGATGCGCTTCCATTTAATCCTGAAAGGGTCATCAAGATATTGCCTTGGCCACAAGGATTTATTGAAGGTGCAGAACTGTATTATCCTGACACATTAAATCTTGCACATGATGTATTTTTCTCCTCACAAGAAGATCAATCATATCTGATTGAAGATGCAGTGGTTCTTGAGACGGAAGCGGATAGGTTAAAAAGAAGGCTGGAACAGCAACGATTGCATCAGCAGAGCATGTTTGAGAAAGCGGAGACCGAACGCAAGAAGGCAGATGCAATTTATGGATCTTTTGCAGAGGTTTCTGAACTGATTTCTACGATTTACAATGCAAGGAAGAAAAAAATCCCTTGGGAAACAATTGAGGAAAAGCTGATGTTTGCAAAAGAGAAAGGGATGAAATCAGCAAGGATTTTCAAGGAACTAAAACCAAAAAATGGGACAATTATTGTTGAGTTACCTTTTGAAGAAGAGATTTTAACTGTTGAGCTTGACTTTACCAAACAAATAACAGAAATTGCCAATTCAATGTATGAAAATGCAAAGAAAATGGAAAGAAAGGCAGTAGGGGCAAACAAGGCCATTGAGATGACACTTGAGAAGATAAAAGAAGCAGAGGCGACTGCAAGCGAAATGAGAAAAGATGCGGCAAAAGAAGTCACTGTTTTGAGAAGAAGAAAGAGATGGTATGAAAAATGGCATTGGACCTTAGCTCCTGACGGAACCATAATCATTGGAGGATTGGATGCAAGGACGAATGAACAGCTTGTTAAAAGATATTTAGAAGCAGAAGATTACTTTCTCCATGCAGACCTTGTGGGTGCCCCATTCGTCATCATAAAAGCAAACGGAAAGGAGCCGAATGAAACAACAGCATTGGCCGCAGCAACAATTGGAGTTTCATATTCCTCTGCTTGGAAGTCAAAGAGGGTAGTAGCAGATGCATATATTGTAAGCCCAGACCAAGTCTCTCTTCAGGCACCGTCAGGAGAATTCCTCCCAAAAGGCGGTATTATGATCTATGGAGAGAAAAGATATGTAAGAAACGTCCCTGTTGAAATTTACATTGGATTAATAATTGAGAATCATTGGGCAAGACTAGTAGCAGGAACAAAGGCAGTGATTGATTCTCAACCTTGTTCTGCATATGTGCGTCTGGTGCCAGGGGATATATCCCGTGGGAAAATTGCAAAACACATCAGGGGTATGTTTTCAAGAGTTGGAAAACAAGAAGACTCACGTAAAATATTGGCGCTGGATGTAAGCGAGTTTTCAAAAATAGTTCCAGGATCATCAGAGATTAAGGAATTTGTTGATTTAGGGTTGAAAAACGATACAGTTAAATCGACAGGACATCAGTCATCTCAAGAAGACTAGAGAAAGGCAATTGAAAGCCCAACAAAAATGCCGACAAGAAACAATCCAATACTGAACCATACAATGTTTGTTTCCAATGATTTAATATATTCATCCCGCCCTTGTTCAACTGTTAATCTTCTGACTTGAATCGGATTGTTTTCTATTTCAAGCAGTTCCTCATCTGAAAAATCCATGATGTCATAAAATGTGAATGCATTTTTGTTGCTTCGGATCTTACCATCCAAGGAAGAGAGTTGCAACTCAATTACAGTCTGGTTTTTGAAATCTTTAATGGTATACTCTTTTTCAAAGACACCATTCTCAAATTCAATTTCTTCAATTGGAACGCCATTAGCCAATAATAAGGCTTTTTTGAGGGAGGGATCCCTTGCAAAAGCAGAAATGACAACTTTGTTGTAGTAGGAACTTCCAGAACGGGGATAGTAAAGAATAATGTCGTAGATTTTTCGGTACCGACCAGGTCCAATACATCCTGCAATAGTGAAAATAAGACCAGCAGAACCAAATGTAACTAAACTAACAGGAAAATCAGAGCCTGCTGGATAGAAAAATTTCCAGATGAGGAATACTACAAATGCTACAAGGATAGTAAGTCCAGAACCAACTAAAAGACCATATTCGAACTGCTTCCTGTCAAATGCCATATATTCCGTACCCTTTGGAAAGTAAAAAAGCTAAGGTTAGTTGGATGAAGAATCAGTTGCAGATTCTGTTTCTGTAGCCTTCTTGTCATATTCACCCATTAGAACTTTTCTGAGCCTCTCTCTTTCAAGTTTGTCTTTTTCTCTCTTTTCTTTGTTGAGTACGGTGATTGTATCAAAATAATCTCTTGTTTCTTCAACACGGCGTTTTTTCATTTCCCTGATTTGTCTACGGTATTCCTTGTCAAAGAGCTCCCTTTTGATGATTTGCCAGATAGGCATTTTTTCCCTTTCTTCTAGATCCCTGATGATTCTTCGGATGTAGAAATATTGAATCAGAATTGTAAAGACAAAGAAAAGTATCACCAATCCAGTAGTAAACTCTTCTGCATAATCGGTGGTGCCTATGAATAGACCAAAGGCCAATAACGGTACACTTAGGAAGATAGCAACAATCAAGGGTATTGCCATGAACAGATATCCCAATTGTATCAGCATTTGCGTGAGAAATGGACTCCCATTATAGAAGAACACCATCCAAATCAAAATAACGATAAAAGGCAAGACAATGACAGGTAGGTAGTAATAAAGTTTTTGACCTACAAGTTCAAGAATTGTATCCAATAGTGTCATTATTCAATCACCAAATGTATTTCTATTCAGCCATTTATTTATGTATGTAAAAGAACAATTGTTTTTAGGTACCTTCATCATATGCAGTCAAATATTCTTTTTGTGCATCTGTCAATTCATCTATTTCAAATCCCATCAATTTCAGTTTGAGACGTGCAATTCTTTCATCCAATTCCTTTGGCAGGTCATACACATGATTTCCATCCTTGCCTACAGTTCCGTTTGCCAATGAAATCAAACTCAATAACTGACCTGAAAACGACATGTCCATAACTTCTGAGGGATGACCCTCTGCCGCAGCCAGATTGACAAGTCTTCCACGGGCAAGAAGATAGATACGATGACCTTCAGGCATTATGATTTCCTCATTGTTTGGTCGAATTGTCCTTACACTTTTTGCATAGTTGAGAAGAGCTTCAACTTGGATTTCCACGTCATAATGACCTGTGTTGCAGACAATTGCACCATCTTTCATTGTCTTCAGGTGACCCAATGTGATTACATCTTTCATCCCTGTAGCAGTGATAAATACATCTCCGATTTTTGCTGCATCATCCATTTTCATGACACGGAATCCTTCAAGTGTAGCCTTAAGTGCGTTGATTGGATCTACTTCTGTCACTAAGACATTGGCACCCAAACCTTTTGCACGATTGGCAACTCCACGACCGCAATGACCATAGCCTGCTACAACAACAGTCTTTCCAGCAAAAAGGATGGAAGTTGCACGCATAATGCCGTCAAGAGTGGATTGCCCTGTTCCATATACATTATCAAATTCCCATTTTGTAGGGGTATCATTAACTGCGATGATTGGATAAAGTAATTTTCCATCCTTGTCCATTGCCCTCAGGCGGTGAACACCAGTAGTTGTTTCCTCAGTTCCTCCAATTATGTTTTCAGCCAATTCCGGCATTTTGGAATGGACACGGAAAATCAAGTCTGCACCGTCATCGAGCGTCAATGTTGGCTTGAATTCAAGAGTCTTATCAATTGCCCAATAATATTCATCCTTTGACATGCCATGCCAAGCCCAAATTTTGATTCCATTTGCCGCCAATGCCGCAGCCACTTCGTCGTTTGTTGAGAGGGGATTGCAACCACACCAAGCAACATCAGCCCCTGCCGCAACTAAAGTTTCTACCAAAACAGCTGTTTCCTTGGTGACATGCAAGCATCCCGCAATTCTTTGCCCTTCAAGTGGCTTTGTTTCACGGAATTCCTCTCTCAATTTCATTAAAACAGGCATTCGGGATTCTGCCCAATCAATTTTCTTTCTTCCTTCTTCTGCTAATGCTAAGTCTTTGACCTTGAAAGAATGATCTAAATTTTGACCCATAACAGTTAATGAAAACAGATAAACAAAAGAATTGTGAATGAGGACTAATCCGTAAATCCTAAAAATTTTTCGCCAAGTTGCGGGTCTTCGAGGATTGTTTGTGCCTCACCATGATGGACAACTTTTCCGCTTGAGAAGACATAACCATAATCGGAATATTTAAGGGCAGATTTTGCGTTTTGTTCCACAAGCAAAATGCTTAAACCCTCTTCCCTAAGCTCATTGATCTTTTTGAGAATAGTTTCAACATAAGATGGACTTAATGCGGCAGTTGGTTCGTCAAGTAGGATCAGCGTCGGTGCAGTCATAAGCGCTCTTCCAAGTGCCAACATTTGTCGTTGACCTCCCGAAAGGGTTGATGCAAAATCATGTCTTCTCGGTTTGAGATCAGGGAAAATTGAGAAGACATAATCAATAGCCTCCTCAAGGTTAGAATCGGACAAATAAAAGCCCATTTCCAAATTTTCCTCTATCGTTAAGTCTGGAAATACATTATTCACCTGAGGGACATAAGAGATACCCCACTTGACCAAAAGATCCGTTCTTTTCCTTGCGATATTTGTATTGAAGTATTTTACATCTCCAGAATAATGTGTGGCAAGTCCATAAATGATTTTCAAAAATGTGGATTTCCCACATCCATTTGGACCAATGATTGTCACGATTTCTTTCTTTTTCATGGCTAGGGAAATATCATAAATAATCTGAACCTTGCCATAGCCTCCTTGCAATTTGTTTACTTGTAGAATGGGCTCTTCTTCAAATTCACGTGCCTTCATAATATTAACCTCCCAAATAAGCTTCAATGACAGCCTTCTCTTTTAATATTTCATCAGGAGTACCTGAAGCCAAGATTTCACCTAGATTCATTACATAAATCTTGTCAACACCTTCCCTGAGGATAAATTCAAGATTGTGTTCGATAATGACAATGGTCATGTCCTTTTCCTTTCTAAGCCGATCCAAATGGTGGAATATCTTTTCGGCAAGAGGGCCAGCTACCCCTGCAACTGGCTCGTCAAGCAAAAGAATTTTAGGATCGCTCATTAAAACCCTACCAATATCAACCAATTTTGATTGACCACCAGATAATTCAGAAGCAAATGAATAAGCCATATGTGAAATTTCCAACAGCTCTAATATTTCAAATGCTTTTTCAATAAGTTCATTTTCTTGTTTCCTCCAACTTAAGGAAGAAAAAAGATTTTTTAGTGATGTTCCTCTTTGATTTTTTGGTGGTAGAAGCAAATTTTCTATGACAGTCAGATTTCTCCAGAGGCGAGTATTCTGGAAAGTCCTTGACAATCCTAATTTGTTTATTTTATGAGAAGGAAGACCAGTTGCATCTTTTCCAAAGATTGTGACTGTACCTTCATCATATGGAAGCAAACCAGAAATAGTGTTGAAAGTAGTAGATTTTCCACAGCCATTGGGACCTATCAATCCAGTAATTGAATTCTTAGGGACATCGATATCTACCCCCTTCAAGGCCTGAAGACCACCAAAGCTTTTTCTTAGATTTCTGACAGATAAAACAATCTCATCACTTATCATTTTTCAGACCTCCTTGGACGATAGGGCATTTCAGGAATAAGTCCATTATTAAAAAATATCGTGAAGATGACAATTGTAAAACCTATGGCCAATATTTGCAGAAAAGTTAGATCCAACACCACCTTAGACCTATCCTTTCCAAAGTATTGTTGCCAACTTGATTTTCCAAATATTGCCCCACCAATATCCACAATGACAAATCGGAAAATATCATCCATGAACTTCACAATATATCCTAGAATATTGTCTGGATTATTCCGATCTACATTGCTCAAATTGCGGACAATTCTAGAGGTTAATGCCAAAAATGTAGACCCTACAATCATTCCTTTGTTGTTTCCTTTTCCTCCCAAAATAAAGGCACCCCAAACCAAGAATGTAGAAGTGACAGGATTCATGAGATCGGGAAATATAGTCACTAATAACCATGCCCAGAGTGCCCCACCTGCGGCGGCAACACCTGCACCAATGGCGAGTGATGTAGCCTTATAGTGAAAGACATCATACCCATAAGTTTCAGTAACCTCCTCGCCTTCTCTGATAGTTTTCCAAACACGACCATATGGAGATTTGACAAGGTATTCAACAATTAAAAAGACAATGACAAGCACAAAAACACTGAAGGGGGCTAGGAAATAGAAATAATGCAATCCAGTTGTGTTTTCCCACCAATCTCTTCCAAAGCCCCGGATATTTGCTATTCCGGGAACTGAGTAGTTTTGGCTTTGTTGAGTTCTGGATTTAAGCCAAGGTTCAACATTAAGCATGATTCTGACAACCTCGCCCAAAGAGATTGTTACTATGGCAAAATAATCAGTTCTAAGATTAAGGGTTGGATACGCCAATAGAAAACCAATTATCATTGCAAGTATAATACCTATAAACATGGTAAGCAATGGATCCATGTGGTATTTGGAAATCAACAATCCAGATGTAATTGCACCTATACCTGCAAAGAACACAACGCCGAAGTTAACCAATCCAGTGTATCCTGTGTGGATATTTAACGATAGTGCGAAAAGTGAAAAGACAGCAGAGTAGATTATGAATTCCAACATAAATGAATTTTTTGTAGATTGGGAAACAGAAGGCTGAATCCATGCGATAATAAATAACACAAGCATCATGACAAAAAACATTGTTGTCTGATACCAATTTTTGTAAAGATTTTTTCTATGGAAATCACGTAATTTATTCAACTTAAGTGCATAGAAAATCGATGAAAAGGCACCTTCAACATTCCTCCAAAAAATTCGCCAGAAGGAAGATAATGGGTCCGTGATCAATGAAAATATGCCCTTATTCTCTCCAATTTCAGGAGTTCTCTCTGCAATTGCCAATGGTTTTGTTATTGTTAGGGGAATATCTTCCTCCTCTTTGCTTAATAAGGCAAAAATTTTTGGAAGAATAACCTTCATTTTGTCTTCCAATTTAAATCCGATCCCTTCAGTAAAGAACAACAGAATAAATATCAGAAAAACAAATGGAACGACATCCCTGTAGGATGCCATTTGTTGTCTGAATGGCAATACAGAAAATGCACCAAGGAATGGATCGGAAATTGCTCTTGCAAACCCAATAATATATGCACTAACAAGTGCACCGATTAGAGAACCAACACTGCCAAGCACAATCACGGCAAATGCAGGCAATAAATAAACTGCACCAATATCAGGCTTGAATTTGAAATTGGAGGAAAGAATGGCTCCACCCATTCCTGCCAGACCACCAGCAATAAACCATGTAATGCGGTAAACATGTTCAATATTTATTCCAGAGCTTGCTGCAAGATCTGGGTTTGATGCAGTTGCACGGATAGCTTTCCCAATTTTGGTAAATTGAAGAAATAGGAACAAAACAATAATCATGGACAATACAATTCCAATCATTAATAGATCTATAAGTTGAACGCTCGTAGTGGAAGATGAAAAATATGTAAATCCAGGACCCATTTTCCAATTTATAACAACAGTAGGGATAAGGATTGAACCCAATGAATAGTTTTCTTTTGGTGTGAAATATCTATATGCTCCCCCAAATCTTAAATAAATCAACGATCGAAGAATTAAAGCCAAGCCCAATGAACTGATCATCATTGTCTGGGGTGGAGAATTCCTGTCCCGAAGGGGTTTAAACACGAAAATATCAGAAATTACTGCAACAAGTCCAGAAACAATGAATGCAGTAACAAGAGCTATTGGTAAAAGAACTGGATAAAGACTGTTGGCAGAATTTGGAGAAAAGATTGAAAGTGTTTGGAGAAAAATAGCAGTATATCCACCAATAGTTAAAAATTCGGCATGTGCAAAGTTTGCGAATCTTAGAGTCCTATAGGTCATGGTTAGACCC
>WAKA01000165.1 GCA_015523565.1 Candidatus Heimdallarchaeota archaeon
AAAGAGATATTTGCATGATAATAAAAGTTTTGTCTTGGTGTTTTAATTGAGAAAATAAGTAAGAAAGCATTATTATTCCATTCACCTTCTGACACCAATAAATAAATCCATTTTTCAATAGAGGGTGTATTTTAGGAAAAATTTAAATATTTTTTTTTCTGCACAGCATATGCTTTCTCATAAGCTAAAAGGATTGTTAATGATTTGTATGTTATCTAGTATCGGGATCAATGTCCAAATCATCCAACCAAGTATTTCAAGCTTGAACGATTTGGAAGGCAATATTGGGGGATACCCCTCAGTAAGCCCTGACTTAGTGAAGTCATGTACACACGGGGCATTGCAATTTATAAACTGTGATGACCTGATTGCCTCGAATCCCCAACTCACCCATGATTTCACGATTGCGGTGTTGGATGACGGCTTGACACCACTGCAATGGCATTACCTGGAAACGAATCCCTATGCCCGTGTCGACATTGTCAAGTATGTTTTCTATGATGAGAACACGGGACAAATAATTGAGACAGGTCAAGAAGGGGTTGATCCCTATGATCAAATTCCAGATTATTATGACACTAAAATTCCAAATAATGATACCCATGAAGTTTATCCTATATATCCAATTACTCATGGAGTTGGTGTATTGACTGCCCTTGGAACAATTTATAGGAATGCAAGAATTATATTCATTGATATTGATTCAAAGAATGATGGTTCAAATAGCTTCTATGGAAAAGATTTGGGTTTTCTTTTTTTTCCAAACATTTATGATTCAAGCAAGGATCCATTCAATTGGATTATTCAAAACAGGGACACGTATAACATTAAAATCATTTCATTGTCCGCCAGCTATTCAAATGGATTTCCAATGACCACAACAGGTTATTTCACCCAATTGTACAACATGGGAGTCACGATGGTGGTTTCGGCAGGAAACAACCCATACCCATATAACCTTCGGCTGGAGGATGGGAAATTATATTTCTATCCGCAAATCTATCCAGAATGGTATACAATTGCTTCAGTCAACCACAATACCAGTCAGCGGTCTTGGTTTTCTGCTTGGGGAGACACATATGAGGACATGCCAGGAAGCGTTGACTTTGCCATGCCTGGTGAATACGTGCCAATTGTGAGACCAACAATAGTTGACACTAAAGGAACCCATAAGTTATCTTGGATCAAAAATCGCGGAACCAGCTATAGTGCACCCTATTTTGCAGGGGCAGTAGCCATGGTTCTTGAAGGAAGGCTTGCGGCTAAGAAAGCATGTGGTTATCCCCTGTCTTACCCATCCGTGCCAACCATAATTTCGATTTTAAAGGCGAACACAGGAATGGAATGGAGCTATTATCTAGGTTGGGGATGGGTCAATGTATACAAGGCATACCATGATTCCTATAATGAGCACTATGGATGTGCCACCTATAATTTCTACTATTGGTGATTTGTATGCGTAGGTTTCTATTTCTTATACCATTGTTATTGGTTTTGAATACTTCAGGAAAGCCCTATTCGGCAGTTATTCATTTAAATGTCCATGAAGCCAATATTAGTCCCGTCTTGCAATCAAATGAGTCATTGATGGTGAATGTTCTCTATATGGGCGATTATTATATTACTGTCCTCAAGCGGGATCTTGAAAGTCATGTGGCAGATACCATTGTTTTGGAAAAAAGACATTTGAACGGAAGTCTGCTAGCAAATGTTTCATTTGATTTTCCATCATGGACAATGGACCCTGCTCATGAGGGAGGGATATACAATACTAGAATTGTGGAATCCCCAATGGGTGATTATTTTTTTGTTGCAGATATAATCCTTGTTCCTGCTAACTTGACATCAAACAGGGAGGACGACCCATACTATATTGATTTCAATATCTTGGTTGTCAAGATGAATTCAACCTTGAACCCACAATGGGCATGGGTCATGGGAGGTGATTCCATGGAAAGTGTACGTGACATTGTGGTTGACAACAATGGGAATCTCTATGTGTTTGGGCTTACCACCTCATACAACTTTCCCACGACGACGAATGCATTCCAGCCTTTGCCAGGGAATTTTGACTGGAAAAACAGGGAGGATTTCTTTTTGAGCAAGTTCACGGCGGATGGGAACCTTTCATGGAGCACGTTTATTGGAGGTATATATTCAGACTTTCCGATTGGCATGATATTGGAAAATGATACTTTATTCATTTTAGGATATACTGACTCATATAACTTCCCAGTTGCAGCGAATGATCAATTATGGAAAGACGAGTGGTTGACTAATTTGGTGATATCGGAATTTTCGTTGGATGGGGAGCTTCTGCACACTAATTTTGTGTTTCAGGAGCAGTTTCTTGCAGGATCCCCAAACTCATGGTTTTCCGCTGGCGGAATGGAACTGCTTGATGATGGCTCTTTTATTGTTGCCGCAGACATCTATGTTGCAGACATGGAGAAATATGAATCCGTTGACAATTTGTACTCTTACAACATAAGCCGTTCCTATCCTTTCAATTACGACGTACCCTTTCTCAGGATGGTTGTCAAGGTGAATGCCAGTTTTTCACCAGTTTGGGTCACAGGGTTTGTCAAGCCGAAGGAGGGGAACATATATTATGCCCACGTCCAAAATGTTGTTCAGGTTAACGACAGCGTGGCAGTGACCATGTATGAGTCTCAATACAATACATCCTATGTTTCCCTGCTGGATGTTGGCAATGGCACAATTACCCAGATGGGCAATTCATCTTCTTACATCATGCGCACAGTCAAACATAACGGAATGCTGTACATAGTTGGGAATTCAGGGACAACGGGATTTATCGGAAAGTTGGAGGAGATTCCTGTTCCAAAGAAAAAATTTCCGAGAACATTGCCTACATCTGAGGATATACCTTCTTCTTATAGGACAACAACAGAAACAAAAGTTGGTACAACCCTAAAAATATTCAGCTCGACCCCAAGTACAGAAGGAACCAAAAACCAGTCTGCCACTCTTTCCATCCCAGTCTTCCTGACGTTTGCCATTTTTGCATTGGGAAAACGAAACAAACACTGATACACTGCTTTCATTTATTTTTCAATCTAAGCGTTTCCCATTTTTTTGTACTTATGATATTTCTATCCATTGATAATATTTCTATCCATTGAATTTTTAAGAAAAATCAGAAAAAAGAAAGGGAAAGTTAGAACACACCCTCACTGAATAGGTATGAAATATTTGCCATTAAGGTTCATCCATTCTTGATTGTCCCTATTTAAACCACCTTTCTTTTCTGCCAAAATAACTGTTTCAGCCAAAGGATATGCATAATAGTCGCTCACCCCTTGCACAATCCCATATTTCTCGAAACCCCCCTCAACAGGTTCAAGAGAATGTGACTTGAACACACGTTTCTGATTAAAGTAATCAACGGATCCCAAATATTTACCGTCCCTTGAAAGCCATAGTTCCACAATCTTTGCCTCATGTGCAAAAATTGCCTTTTCCAATTGTCTCTTTTTTAGGTTAAACAGTCGCAGTATTCCATCATCAGAACCGCTAACGATGTAATTGTTGTTTGGCAGAAATTTCAGGCTCGTGAACATTTCTGTATCGTTTGTCTCAATTCCAAATTTCCCTAGATCACTTGGATCATTAAGAAGGAACAATGGATTTTCTTTGTCAATTTTCCAGATGGTGATAAAGTGGTTTGGTGTATTAAAAAGGTCTGTGCATCCTGCCGCGATTTTCTTGCTGTCAAATGACATGGCAACTGCATATATTTCAAGACTTTCATGCAGGCTCGGTGTAGTATTGTACTGATAGGTCTTGACAGGATTACCAGAAAGGACATCCCATAATATTACCGTATTGTCTGTTGATCCTGTAAGAATAAATTTGCCGTCTCTAGAAAAGACAAGTGAAGTGACTTTGTTTCTATGACCAGTAAATATTTTTTCTTGTCTTCTTTTCTGAATGTTCCAGAGGATTGCATCATCTCCTGAAGAAAAGACCAAATACCTTCCGTCAGGAGAGATAGCTATATTTTCAATATTATTGGATGTTTTGCTTTCCCACAGGATCGCCTTTGAAGCACTGGAGAAAACATGTAGATTTGCAATGAGTGAACTGACAGCAAGGATATTGGTACTGGAAACTATAGAAGTTAATCCAAACTCAAAAGAATCGAAGATAGAGACTTGCTTACCGGTTTTTGCATCCCATAGCCTCATGGTCGCGTCGTCTGAAATTGAGGCTACAAGAAAAGGGTGTGAAGGCAGGCAAGCAACCCCGTTAACCCAATTGGCATGTTCTTCAAACGAGACGAGCGATTCCTTTCGTCCAAGTCTCCAAACCTTTACAGATTTGTCAAGAGACCCAGAGATAATGGTCTCGCCATCTGGACAGAATGAGAGAGAAGTAACCCAATTTGAATGTCCTGCAAATACATTGACGCATTTTCCATCATGCATATCCCAAAGGAGAACGGTTCCGTTCATTAAGCCGGAAACAAGATACTTTCCGTTAGGTGAAAAGCTGATTGAGGTTGTTTCCGACATATGGTCTTGAAGTTTCATGAATGACTTGTAATTTTTGATATCCCATAATAGTATTCCACTTCCTGCTGTAGCCAGGAGATCTGAAGTTGGTGAAAAAGCAATCGCCCTGCATCCATTGGTTTGGAGTCGTTTCAATAATTTCTTCTGGTTCAAATCCCAAACCAAAACAGTTCCGTCCTGTAAGGCCGCCGCCACTAGGTTGTCTTTGACTGCCACTGAATTAACTGAAGCTAAAGTTTCCATGATACCGATCATTCTGCCGGTATCCACCTCCCAAATTCTGACTGTCCGGTCATCAGATCCTGAAATCAACAGTTTTGAATCAGAAGATACTGCAAGGGCGGAGACCCTATCAGAATGACCTAAAAATGGGTAAATTGGATATTTCATGACCATATTTTTCAGGTAATGGAAAATTAAAAAACATGTCAGTTCAAACAAATCGAACAATAAACATTAAATTATAACCTAAAGCCAGGATTTCATTCATATAAAGATACCAATGATTTGTTCAATCCATCAAACATTTTCTGCTTGCTTAAATGGTTCCATTGTAATATAGTCCGCACCCCCTTTCCATTTTTGGGATGCCGTATCAAAGTTTTCAGGATAGAAGAAATACCTAAAAGATGTGGAGGGGTCTATGACCATCTGATAAGGGAACTGCGTTTTTGGGATCAGTGTCTTAAAAATTTGGTTGGCAATATGTGCAGGGGCATATACATACCAAAGGAATTGACCGTCTTTTGGATTAAAGGAAAACTGAGAACTGAATGGAAACTGCTTGGCAGTAAGGAAGGATTCCAATTTTAATGCAAGATCATTTTCTAGAAATCCCCAAAATGCTGAAATGGAGTTGAGGTTGAATTTCTCCCTGTTATAAATGATTGTCTCCTTAGATATGAACCGCTGACGTAATCTGTTTAACCTACGGGTAATAGTGGCAACATCCTTCGAATAATAATCGGCAAGAGTTGTAGCCTTTATTTTTGCGTTGATTGAAAGTTCCCTAAGTAGCAGGAGATCCAACTTGTCTCCCTTAAAAGTGAATACCTCTGAAGGTTTAGGTTTTGGCTGATCGACGGGTTCAAAAGTTTCAAAGGCTTGGGCGAAATCAAAATCCCATTTGAATACATCTATATTCCATTTCAGGAAGTTGTCAAAGGTTTCTAGATGATATGGGTGAACAAATGCCTGTGTCGAATTGCACCAGCCTGTCCCTTCAACAAGTTTCAACAATTCAAGGAGAAATGGAATTTCAGAAGGTGGTATATCGAATTGGGCAAAGACAGCAGGTGCACCGCAACTTCCTTGGGCCCTAAAATAAGTATATGGATGCCTATCCAGTAATTTCAGGATTTTCTTGAGATTGATATATGACCTGATTTGAGAGAAGACCACCTGAATTCTTGTCAATCCCAATTTTCTTGGGTTCGGATGAGCCACCCTTTCAGTGACTGTCCTTCTCCCCAAAATTGGATCTATGATCTCCTTGTCCTTTCTCAGAAGGTCTTCTTTTTTCAGGAAATCAATCCATTTCCTGATGGTATTGGGTGCAACCCCAAGTTCCCCCGCCAATTCCTGAAGTGTTGCTCTAGGATTTGACCTGAGAAGAATCACCAATTGCAGGTGTTTCATCCCGATACGCATGATTTAACCTCAGTTTATCTTGACACCGAATCCCGAAGAGTCAGAATTATCTCCCCCTGGAGGATCAAACACCATATGATCAGTATCCACGATATTTGGGTTACCATTGAGAGTGGCATGGACCGAAGCGGTGTACCAGCCTTTTTCCAATGCTGAATTATAGAAGTAATTAGTGGTGGTAACTTCCGCCTTATCTGTTACAATAAGTACAAATCCTGAAAATACCTTTCCAGAAGGAAGCGTTAGATCAACCACGTAAGTCAGCCCATTTAACGTGCCCCCTTGAATGGCAAAGTGAATTACCACCACAACATCATTTGTGGTATTGCCCCCATCGGCATTGGTATAATAGGCTGTAAGAATAGTTGCCTTGACCGATTGATTGGTTGCTGCATCTGTAGTCTTCAATGCATTGACACTTGCCAATGGCATCAAAATCGCAATGATTAGGACGGTTTTCAGTAGTTTCATCATTTTCAGGTTGATTTAGGGGTTTTTAATTCTTTTGTGTCAAATGCAAATAATTTCATTAAATACACAATGCACTTGTTATATTTTGCATTAAATCATCTCATTATAACTTGAATTGATCTCTAAATGTTGGTTTTTGTTGCATACAAGTGCCAAAACCAAAAGCAAAAAGAAATGCAACAATTTGCAATTTTTTACAGATAAAGTTAATATAATTTGCATAAATTGCGACGATAGAAGCGAGTTCGATACGGAATTCGCAAGACAAATCAGTTAATCGGAGAATTGACATGAAATACAAAAAATCTCTTAGCCTGATTGTAAGTATCTTAATGCTTACGTCTTTTCTTCCCCTAATCGGGACTACCGCATCAGTTGCGGCAGATGCAAAGATCATGGCCGCTTCTGGTCCAGGAACTCCACAAACAGTTCCTTGGGGAATTACTCGAATAAATGCCCAACAGGCCGCTTCACAGGTTGATGAATCAAATGTGATTGTAGCCATCATTGATACTGGTCTAGATTTCAACCATGAAGACCTCCAAGGAAGATTCCTTTGGGGTTACAGTTGGTATGAGCAGGGGGCATTCTCCTTCTGGTTCTGGTTGCCACGAATCGTCAGGCAGGAATGCACACAATCAAATCCAGCACCATGCAACGATGACCATGGTCATGGAACCCACGTCGCAGGAACCATTGCGGCACAGGACAATTCAGTGGGTGTCGTAGGAGTCGCACCTAATGTAGGTCTTTATGTATTCAAAGCCTTGGCTTCCGATGGGTCTGGTTCATATACTGCCATTTCAGAGGCAATCATAAAGGCAACAGAGGGCCCGGACGGCGTTGCTGGCACGGCAGATGATGCAGATGTCATCTCGATGTCACTTGGCGGTTCATCTGGGAACAGCCAACTCCAAGATGCCGTCAACTTTGCATTGAACAATGGAGTTGTTGTTGTGGCAGCAACAGGAAATGATGGAGCATCAAGTCCAAGCTATCCTGCGGCATACCCTGGCGTAATCAAAGTAGGTGCTGTTGACAGCAATGACAATATTGCCTCTTGGTCAAATAGAGGTGAAACCATTCTGGC
This sequence comes from Candidatus Heimdallarchaeota archaeon, assembly GCA_015523565.1. Classification (GTDB taxonomy): domain Archaea; phylum Asgardarchaeota; class Heimdallarchaeia; order Heimdallarchaeales; family Kariarchaeaceae; genus WAKA01. The sequence continues at coordinate 7,750 of WAKA01000165.1, forward strand.
ACCAGGTGTATCCATTCTTTCCACATTGCCGGGAAGCAAATATGATAGCTGGTCAGGCACCTCCATGGCAACACCACATGTTTCCGGCGTTGCGGCCTTGGCAATCGCGGCACATCCCACCTATACCAATGATCAAATCAGGGCATTGGTTGAGGGAAGTGCAGACAGTGCAGGTGTTGTAAACGCTTTGGCTGTAGTTTAGGATTTTTTAATAATATTTAATTTGCAGAATATTTAATTATAAATAATCAGATTTTCTATTTTGAAATAATAATTTCTATTGTGACTATTCCAATCAATAATGAATAATATAAGCATGATTTTTTTATTAAGTTAAATACCTTGTATTTCTTAAACCATTTAGGTTATAAATAAGAAAGGACAATTGGAAATTGTAATGGACAATAGAACAGATTTTGAAGTTAAGGCATCTGTTGTCTCCGATGCATTTGCCTTCCTTCATGATTTGAATCAAACCAAAAAGCGGATTATCTTATATCTTAAACAATACGGGGAGTTGACGTTGCAACAAATGTCAGATCTCATGGGAATCTCAAAAATGGCAATTCTCAAGCAGGTGAGAGCCCTTGAAAGAAGTGGCATTGTCACAAAGTCTACAGTCATCACAGGGAAGAGAGGGAGACCAAATCATATATTCAGGCTGACAAATTCTGGCAAGATGTTATTTCCCAACAGTTATCCCCTTATTTCCCAATCTGCCTTGGATTTCATTGAGACCAAGCTTGGAAAACATGGCATTGAAGAGTTCTTTGGATACAGGAACAGGGTAATGCTCGAAAAAGTTGCAAATGAGGTAGGATTGAAGAATTGCAATGACATGGAAAAACTGGAAGAGTTCAAGAAATTGAGGAACAAGGACGGGTATATGTTTGAATTCAAGATTCTCGCAAATGAACTGGAGATCATCCAATATAATTGTCCTTTGTATACAGTCGCCTCTAAATACCCAGAAGCATGCAGATATGAAAAGGAATTCTTTGAGAAACTGTTTGGCTGTCCAATTGAAAATGTTTCGACAATTGTTTCAAACAAGAAGTTTTGTAAGTTCAAAGTTCATTTATCTTAGTTTTTATGATGGTTGATTAATGCATCCTGTTTCTTCTAATGACAAAAGCCATGGTCATTGTAGCCAACACCGCGATGAGGAATGAGATCACGAGACCTGATTTGTCTGTAGAGGTTAAGCTGCTTGATGGTTTGGGTGTAGTCGACGAGCTTAACGTTGTTGAAGTGTTTGTTGTTGTTATAGCGGTGGTTGTGTTGGATGTAGTCAATGTTGTAGTTGTATTTGAAGTTGGACTTGTGGTGGTAGTCGTTGTGGTGGTGGTTGCATTTGGATCCTTGTATACATAGAATCTCATGTCAATGCTACCTACATTGCCAAAGTTGTCAGAAACTTTTACCACAAGATGGTGTTCCGCAAGGGTCAAATCAACGATGGAGGCAGAAAATGTGACAAATATCTTTCCTGTCCCTTCATCGATTGCAACTTGGAATCCTGTTGTCATATTGTCAATTGAAACTTTGACTGTACTCATATTGACCCCTGAAAGCGGATCGGAGGAGACGAACTGATAGAAAATCCCTGTTTTTGAACTTGAATAGTTTCTATCCTGTCTGGATCTAGTAGTTATTTCTGGTGGGGAGATGTCCTTAAGACCCTTGTATCTAAGATAATCAGATCCTTGGGCAATTTCAAGGAGATAGATTCCCTCAACAGTATATTCAACAGTCACCCTGAATGTTCCATTTCCTAGATCGGTGACATTTGGTGAAATTCCCTTGACCAAATCGTTGTCAATTATGCGGATTGATGGAGTTCCATTTATGGGGATTCCGTTTTCACGGACTTGTACAGTCACGTCAATCATGTCTGAAGTGATTGATGCACTGACTTCTTCAACCTGTGTATCCAGAGCCAAGAAATCAAAAACATCAAGAGTGAAATCGAGAGCATTTGGGAATCTGCTTGGTGACGTAAGGTACAAGGAGCTCATCCAAGTGAAAGAACTGCTAACAAAGACTCTGCCTGAGTTTGGATTGCTATAATATGCGGCAACGGTAAACCCATTAGTATCGACTGCCAAAGGTGTGGCTGGATCTTTCACAGTCAATTTTGGACCATCAACGCGTATATTTTTTGCATGGGCTTGAAGCCTTGTCCTATTTCCCCCAAGAATTTCAGCGTCCCTTTCAGTGAAAAGCAAGTTTTCATCATCAGAATATGGTACTGAAATACCATATTTTGAAATTAAAGTATTTGTTGCGTTAAGGTCTTCCCATCCTCCTTGTCCTTGAACTGCCCCGAGTATATTCACCATTAGTGAGCCCCCGTTTTGGACATATTGATCAATATCGGCATATGCCTGTTGATCCATAGCTCCAGAATTGAATTGACCAGGTTCCACAGTAAATGGATCAAAAAACCAAACAACATCATAATTGGAGGCAATGGTCAAATTGAAGGGAATATCATACTCGTCAACCCAATAACCATTTCTTGCCAAGAATGACTGCATGGTTCCCGTAAACCGCGATCCCCTTCCAATTGCATTGTATTCATCAAAGACAGTATAATAATTGTCCAAGTATATACGAGCCTTTGGTGCATCAAGGATTTTTAGTTCAATTGGGATTGAAAGGGTGTCATTCAGTAGTGTCACGTTTAATGACCCTTCATATAACCCTTTTGTGGCATTGGTTGTTAACGTATCCACATTCAGCTTAATTTTATGTGATGCAAAAGCCCCTGCTTTTGGAAATTCGATGGTTATAATTTGGCTTATGTTTCCAGCCATGGTGATATTGATCATGTCTAATTGTGAGGTATAAACAAAGATAGGTGCAAAAGTCTGGACATCCAAAGGTATTTCACGGAACAAAGCCAACGGACCATTTCTAGGTGAAACTTCAAAAATTTGTGGGACATTGTTTGCATCTTTAGGCATGGACATGATATAGTCAAACATGGCTTTTGCATTAACAAAACCACGACCCTGTTGATATTCAGGCAAACCTATATCATTGGCTGTTCTAAGCAATGCCGCCTTAATGGCACCAACTGTCCAATTTATGTTGTTTGCCTCAAGACCAGAAATTACAGTGGCTATTGCACCTGCTGTAAGAGGTGATGAAAAAGAAGTTCCAGAATTCAATGACCAGCCACCTCCAGCAGAGGTTGAATAGATATCAACGCCGGGAGCAACCACATCAGGTTTTTGAGCACCTTCATCACCAGGACCTTCTGAGCTGAAGCTTGCTAAATTGAGGGAATGGGTTGTGGCACCAACGGCAATTGCATGATAACTTGAACCTGGACCACCTGTAGTAAATGGATCTCTAATACCTGCGGCTCCTGTTCCAGAATTGCCGGCAGATGTGACAAAAACAATTCCCGCTTCCTCCATCCGTTCAAGAACTGCTTCAATCCAATTGAATGAGCCCCCTATACTGAAATTAATAACTTTCACAACACCCAATCCAATCATATATTCAAATGCACCGACAAAATCACCAGAGACAGCACTTCCTCCAGGGCTCCCCATTTCTGCCGCGGCAATCTTGGCTCCAAATGCATTTCCTCTTCCATATGTCTCATTGGGGCTTGCACCAGTCCCGTCTGCGGCAATGGTTCCAGCAACGGGTGTTCCATGCCCTTTGTTTCCAGGAACCCCTTCTGGATAAAATGTAGCATATGAATAATAGGCATGTTGCAAAGCGGGATGGTCGAAGTCTACTCCATTGTCAACAACACCGACAACAACACCAGTACCATTATATCCCATATCCCACAATGGTTTGACATTCATGAGGTTTGCATCTTCCAATGCATTTATTTGAATAGGATTGGTGACAGGAACCTGCCTGTATGAATTTGTATACATAACCGCGTTCTCAACTGCCTCTGCTGAAAATACCCCTCTCTCGAAATACTGCCGAGCCAACTGGTATTCTGAAAGTGAGAGATAGACCTTTGCCGCTCTAAGGTTTGGATAAGCCTTCTCGACAGGAAGTTGAAGCAGTTGGTTATATTGCTTTTCACTTGATGCAAAAATCAAGAACCTGTTTCTCTCACTTGATTTTTTGGATGATTCCAACAATGAATTATACAAATCCTTTTGTTTTTTTTCAAAATCAAGTTGCCTCTGTATCTTTTGATAAACGTTTTCCCAACTTTGCCTTGGTTCAGAAAAGCTTACAAAATTTGCAGATTTTGCCATCTTTTCCTGTTGAACAAAATTAATTGCTAAAGGACTGATGACAAGTATTAGCGATAAAACGACTAAACCTAATTTTTTTTGGTTAGGTAAGTGCATAATTCATAAATGCAGGTGATATTTTAAATTTACCCATAACGTAAAATTGAATTTGAACATTACATTTCTTCCATTAGCAAAATAAGTCTTGTCAACAATGCCTTTTCATCTGTAGATATTTTTCCATCCTTGAAGGCTTCTGAACTTGCTTCCTGAATTATTCTCTTTTCAAGAACATGAATGTTTTCCATTTCCTCATCTGTTATTTCTTCATCAACCATGGCGGCATTGACATAGTTATAGAGGGAATTTACATTGGCGGATATGCTGTTGATAATTTGCTGTTCCTCCGCGGTTATTTCACCATCCATTTCTGCAACAGAACTCAACTCATCAACAATTTTCAGAGCCCTTTCCAATTTCTTTTTCATAATGTTCAATCTCATTTCCTGTTCTTCCATACGCGAGGGATTTCTGTCGATTATATTAATATGTTATTTAATACTCAATGGACGAAAGATGAAAAAATTCAGGAATAGGGAAAAATTAGAGAAATTTTCGGTATGACAGCCATTCCCTTGCTTTCCGCAATGGGATTAAACGTTGTTTCTGCATTTTCAGTTCATCAACGGATTGTACCCCCAGCAAGAACATGACACGTTTGATATTAAGAATATAATGCTTTAGCCATTTTTCGGCACCTCTTTCACCAAATTCAATCAATGATTTCAAAACGGGTCGGGCAATTCCAACCATGCTGGCACCCATTGCAAGTGCCTTGGCGGCCATCAGCCCATGATACATTCCGCCTGTTGAGATAATTTCAATATCTTTCACTTGAGACGCCTCCCATGTGGCAAATGCAGTTGGAATTCCCCATTTCAAGGTTTCATCGTTAAGATCCAAGGCATCATCCTTTGTATTTCTGAAGAGTTCCAATTTAGGCCAACTGGTACCTCCAGCCCCACCTACATCGACCGCATTGCATCCAATTTTGGAAAGTTGCAATACCTCTTCATATGCGATTCCTGTTCCAACCTCCTTGACGATGACAGGGACTTTGGAATGCTTGCAGATTTTCTCAAGGTTTTTCCATGACCCTTTCCAGTTCAAATCCCCCTCTGGTTGGCATAATTCCTGAAATGAATTGACATGCACAGCCATGGCGTCTGCCTGCACTTTTTCTTGTGCCTCGTGATACTGGTCCATTGTAAAATCGTAACTGAATTGAACCAATCCAAGATTTCCAACCAAAAACACATCAGGAACCTCTTTTTTCACCGCAAAAGTATCCAATGTCTCAGGTCTGACAATCATTGCCCGTTGGCTCCCTATTCCCATTGGAATGCCTATTTTGGCACAGACTCTTGCAAGTTTATTATTGATTTCCTTGGCTTTGGGATAACCGCCAGTCATGCCTGCAACCATTATGGGAGCAGAGAATTTCTGCCCAAGAAAAGTGGATTCCATTGAGATCTCATCAAAATCAAGATCAGGGATCGCTGTGGGAACAAATTCAAAATCTTCAAATCCATTTGTCACACCAGAAATCGTAACATTCTCAGTGATCGCAAGGTTGACATGATCCTCTTTCCTATCCCTGATGTCCATCCCACTATTTTCAACCATTAACCTTACACAAAATCATATACTTAATAGCATGTTGTTGATTATTGGGAAAAGTGAATTCAAATCTTCTACATTAAAGCTAAGTCTAGTGAAACCATTGAATTCAATTTCTGGCTAAGCTTGATCCCTTCAATTACGACTTGGTTTTTCCACCCGTCAAGCAATGAAGGTTCTTCATTTTGACCAGTCTCTATCGACCTTGAAAAAACATCCAACAGTTTCAGGAATGGAGGGATTCTTTGGTCTTGATCTGCCAAAGTCATATCCATTGAATATTTAGTTGGGATTTCCAACTTGTCATAAACCTGATCTGTTTTTGATGCAAAAAACACATCCCTGTTGCTAATCATGAGAGTGCCTTCTGTACCACCGATAATCATGGTGGATGGTGGGGAAGGAGATATAGTTGCGCTTATGGAAACTGTTGCCTGTGAACCATTCTCCAATTGTAGCACTGCGTTGAAGCCATCGTCTGCCGTAAACCTTTCTGCTTTTGATTTCCTTGTCAAAGAACCAAAGGCGGCTACAATATCCATTCCTGAAATAAACCTGATCCGATCGATCATATGTGATCCTATAGCTCCCAAAATACCACCTTCATAAATCGAATCCAAAAGCCATTTGTTACGAAACTGCAATGGATTGTTGAAAAATCCAAAGAAATTTTGCAGATAAATTTCCCTAACTTCACCTATCTTATTGCCATTTATCAGATCTCTTGTCATACCAATCATTGGAAGAAAACGGAACTCATGACAGATCATTCCAATCAATTCTTTTGATTCTGCAATTCTTATCAACTTCTTTGCCTCTAAAGCAGTTTCAGTGGTCGGTTTCTCAAGAAGCAAGTGCTTATTGTGTTCAAGCGCATGCTTTGCCATGGGATAATGCAGATAAGGAGGAGTTGTGACACTTACAATATCAATTTCCTTGTCCTCAATCAATTGTTCCCATTTCTCATATGGTTTGGGTATATCCAATTGTGCGGCAATCTTTTTTGTTTTTTCATAATTCCTTCCAGCAATTGCCACAACTTCAAATTTATCATGATATGCCATTGAAGGAACATGGACTTTTACCCCAAATCCTGTTCCAATAATACCTACCCTTAATTTTTCACCCATGGAAAAAAAAGAGAATATCATATTATAAGGATAGTGAAATAGGAAACTGTGGGAATTGAATATTCAAAAATTGCATTAAGACAAAATGGGAAAACTCGATTTGTGTAACCTAATATTGCATGAATATTGAAGATGCAACCAGATATTTTGAATATTGAAACGGCAAGCCAATAGGAAAGAGATTGAAATTTGGACATAATTTCTTTATATTTTTTTAAAAAAGCATATATTGCCTTAATCCATCCATCCCATGAAAATGGACATCAATCTTCTTCCATATTATTTTTTGACCCTTGAATACATGAATCATAATTCTATTGGAAGATATGCATTGGCAAGCAATTTGGACATAACAAGGGCAAAAGCAAGAAAAATTTTGGATCAGCTTAAGGCAATGGGATTTGTGGCGACGCATGGAAAATCTTCAGGAAGAAAGGGAACTTCAATCACTGAAAACGGAAGAAAAGTTATCAACAAGCTTCACGGAAAGTTAAGGATATGCATGTCGAATGAATTCACATTTCCTGAAGAATATAGATTGGATAAGTTTCATTCAATTGTGTCGATTACAGACAAAAATATAGATTTGAACAGTATTTCAGGAGTCTTTGAACGTGATACTGCAATCCGTTATGGTGCAACAGGTGCAATAATTGTTGTCAATGAGAAAGGCGGATGGATTTTCCCGAATGACCGTTCTCCCTCAAAAATCATTTCATCCCATGACGATGAAGAAAGTCGGGGGCTGATAATTTCATTTGGAGAAAGCCAAGGCAAGGCGAATGTATCGGCAACTGAAACTGCGTTTACAATTATTGATACAGAAGAAATAATGGACATCTTCTACGAGTTCCTATGAATTCAAGCGCTTGATAATTTCTGAATAAATTTGTTGGGCTTCAACCAGTTCATTGATTTCAATGCGTTCATTCGTCTGATGAAGAAGTTCTGTTGATCCCGGCCCTAAAATGACCATATTAATATCCGTATTTGCCATCAGGGCCGCGGCATCTGTTGCATAATATGTGCCTCCTATTTCAACAGAATGTCCCTTGAACTGTTCAACGACATTCTTGACAAGCTTTGGAAAATCTTGGGTTTTACTTTGGACAGCCTTGTCTTCTTGAACAAGTTCAAATTCGTATTCAATACCATCATCTTGTGTTGACAGGACTTGCTTAACAATTTCAATAACTTTGGAATTGTCAATACCAGGAGTTGTCCTTACATCACATGAAAGAACTGCATTTTCAGCAACCACATTATAGGCGCTACCGCCTTTTATCATTCCAAAGTTGATGGTTGTTTGCCCCACTTCTGGAATTGAATAGTCAGGCAAACATTCTTTCAATTTTGGCATGATTCTTCCCAATGCCTCAATTGCATTCTTTCCCAATTCTGGTCTGGATGCGTGTGCCTGTTTTCCCTTCGCAGCAACATTGAACCAAATGATGCCCTTCTCAAATGATTTTGGTTCCAAGTTTGTTGGTTCACCAATTATCAAGTATTCCGCATCCTGCATCAACCCGTTTTTCTCCAAGTGTTTTGCCCCCAAGAGTCCAACCTCCTCTTGGGCAGAACCTGCAAACACAATCTGGTGGGACAACTCAGATTCAATCTTTATGGCATCAACAAACGAATGTGCCAAAGCAGAAGTTCCACCTTTCATGTCAACAGTTCCCCTTCCCCACATTACACCTTCTGAGATTTGTGCAGAAAGTGGATCATGAACCCATTCATTGGAGTCACCAAATGGGACAGTATCGATGTGACCAGAAAGAATAATTTTTTTAGCATCCTTTGGACCTATTTTGGCAACAATGTTAGCCTCCCCAGGTGCATATTCATCAATCCTTGCATCAATCCCGTTTTCCTCAAAAAAATCCTTGAGAATGAGTGCACCGTCTTTTGACTTTCCCAAAGTCGTATCAGTTTGGACTAGTTTTCTTGTCAATTCAATTACACTTTCCATAAAGATGCATTGAACATGGTGTTTTAACAGGTTATCCTTCCAGCCTATTAAATATGGTTAAACTTTTGCACAAATCATTGAAAAAAAATGACATGAAAGAAACAATGAAAGGCGAAAGTAAACTTTTGGCATTCAAAACGTAATGGCAATGAATTTGAACTGACGAATACTTTCGGTGAACTGTCTCCCTACAAATTGGTCGTCTCAATTTAAATACTTGATTTGTCAATATGCAATTAGTGATTGAACATAGCTTTGATCAACATACGATTCATGAAGAAATGCCATATCTTCTTCCCAAACTGCTTGAAGACACGTATTATTTTGGAAATATCAAGCTACCTCCAAACCTTACACTTATGCAACTCATAAAAATTCAAGACATCATGGATCATGGATTGGAAGTGATTAGAAATGGGAATTATTACCATCTTTTCAAGCTTGGAGAACTAGAGAGATCTTTTTTCTATAATGAAGAAACAGGAGATTTCAGGATTGTTGAACTTGCAGAGATCAGAAACAATTTCATTTATGCCATTAAATAATAAATCGTGGCTCGTTTCGTACTGTCTTGTTTGTTATATCATCCAATATCCTCTGTTTAAGTATTTCCAATTTCTTTTCACTGAAATTTTCTGGAGAGACATCCTCTTGTTGAAAATTTCGGACAGTTTTCACAAGCTGTTTTGCCAGGTTTTTATGGAATTTCTTGAACTCATTGGTGAATATGGTTACTTCTATATCCTTATTCTTGAAAAGAATCGCCTTTTTCTTATCTGACAGGTTAACATATTTCACGTCCCCCCTAACCATTTGTTCAAATAGTTCGCTTAGCAATTCCAGTTTTTTGTCTTCTTCACTGAAATTATTGGTGAATTCAAAAGAAGAGGTGCCAATCCTAAGATCTTCACTCTTTATGCCTATAAGGTCCACATTGTGCAAAAACGGGTTTTTTCTTGTTACTGTGAAAAAAAAGACGGTTGCAATAATTAGGAGGAAATTTGAAATTATGCTGAAATAGGTTATTTCAATGAAAAACATCTTTCCAACAATGGGAAATATAAATAATGAAAAACTCAATAGGAAATACACTAAAAAATCAAAATCATGCCCATTCAGATGATTCCCCATTAAAATGAAAATGAAGTCAAGGATCATGAAATAGGAAATTATTGTGAATATGAAATAGTATTTGTTCCCAAAATAAAAAAGTATTACCGAAACAAAAGTGAAAGCAACACTTCCTAAGAAATAGGGTCCAATACCAGTTCTCAGCTTCTTTAAATTGATAATCAAGATCATAATCCCTGAAAGAACATATGAATAGGAATAAATTGATTGACCAAATAGATATGGATTCCTAAAAATCAATGAAGATATTATTGCCAAGACAATATATGAAAACAATAAGTAAACCAATGTTTTTCGTGAAGTGAAAACCAATTTTTGGGGATTGGCATCGAAAACCGTATTCTCTGAAACCCCCTTTGGAAGCATCAGATAAATCCAACAAAGGTTCAAAACAACCATTTCAAAAAGAAAAATATCTATCTCCGATAATTCGAACAATGAAGATATATTGTATATCACTCCCCAAAAAATAAGGGAAACCCCCCATCCAAAGGATATTACATGAGGTGTCTTGAAAATATCATTTCGTTGTTGAAATAGCTCCAAAAAGGAAATGGAGTACAAAATTAAAAATTCAATGAAGAAAATTGAGAAATGGGATGACAAAGGAAGATTGGGAAACAGAACAAGAACAGACAATGCAATGCTTTGAATAAGCCCAACAATGGAGATCGTTCTTTCAGATTTGGAAACCAATATTTTAAACAATATCGGAAACAAGACGGAAACCAGCAACGTGGTAATCATGAATTCGGTTAAATCCAAACCTGCAATCATTGGAAATCCTTGAATCTGCAAAACAAGCTGAGCAATAAAAGCTATGCTAGAAATTCCAAAAACAGCCCCAAAATTTGTATTTTTTAAATTATCAAATGGAATTGAATTAGCCTCATGGGCACTTCATTCCATGATATTTAAGGATATTGGAACAAGTGAATGGATCATTAACTATTTTCTTTCAGAAACTGGTAGAATTCAAAAAGCGTGGGAAATACATAGTCAGGACCACCATGAGTATGCCGAAACTTATCAATTTCATTTTGACTGTATCTTGAACCAATCCCTGTTTGAACAAGACATGATTCCATTCCCATATTGATTGCCCCTAGAATGTCTGTTTCCAATCTGTCCCCAACCATGAGGGTTTTTTTGGCTTCTGCACCAAGATGCTGCAATGCGGATTTGTATAAGTATGGAAAGGGCTTGCCAACAATAATATTTGCAGTTCGTTCTGCAGCGGCTTCAACCGCGGCAATCATCGATCCTGCGCCAGGAATTAAGCCCTCTTTTGAGGGAAAATTCCGGTCTGGATTTGTCCCTATAAAAAATGAACCATTTAGAATGTGTCTCATGGCTTCTGCAATTTTATTGTAATTGAATGTTCTGTCCATACCAATAATTACATTATCTGCTTTTTCCCCTGTTTCATTGACAACAACAAATCCTTTTGAATGACATGCATCAAACAAGCCTTCTTCACCAATGACATAAACTGTTTCGCCCTTGAGGAAATCACTTGCAACATAGGCAGAGGTAAAAATACGATCCAAATTCATTGGAATGCCCATATTTATCAATCTTTGATGATATTGACGCTTTGTCTTGGTTGAATTGTTAGTCACCAATGCATATTTTTTCCCTTGTTGTTTCAATAGATCAATAATTTCCGGAGCATATTTCTGGACTTTTCCCTCAATGTAAAGGACACCATCCCCGTCAAACAATACGCAATCAAAGTTCATTTTAGTTCCTTCACATCTGCAAGCATATAAATCTATAAGTAAATCAAGGAATTGATTACATTGTCTGCCAAGTTCATTGTTGCAGTTTCATGTATCCTTTGGGACGATGGGAAGGTGCTGGTTGCAAAACGTCTTCCTCGGAAAGATCTCCCTATTGACATATGGGAGTTTCCCAGCGGAAGGCTTGAAGAAAACGAGGAACCATTGGAGGGCTTGAAGAGGGAAATGAGAGAGGAATTGGGAATTGAAGTTCAACCGCTTTTCATTGTTGATGCATATAAAATTCTTCGAAAAGGCATTCCTACCATTATTCTTTGTTACCTTTGCTCAAGTGACCAAAAAGAAGTAAAACTGACAGAACATAGTGAATCAAGATGGGTGGATTTACCTGAAGCATTGGATTTGTTTGAATTTGATGATCAGAAAAATGTCGTCAAAAAACTCCAAAATTTCAAGCCACTTTTGCCGTTATATCTTTCCAAATTGGTAAAAACTAAATAAAGGAAAATTATAATATCATCAATGCCCATTTCCCCTGAACAGTTACGGTTATATCATGAAGAGGGGAAAACCAAAATTGTGTTAAGCCACCTCAGAAATAGAGTAAAAATGAAATCTGTTTCAGATTACCGTTATAAGCAATTGTATGTTGAGATTCTAAAAGATACAGGAAAGTTGAAACAAGCACACAAAGAAATTTTCATTTTATTGAAAAAAAGAAGAATAAATTTTTTTGGTAAGATGACACTGAAATTAGAACTGGCTGAAATTTATCTTTTGTGGGGAGAAATCAACAAGTTTATGGAATTGTTAAAGGAAATTCGGGAATTATTGCCCAATATTAAAAATCCAGAACTGCATAGCCTTCAGAACAAAATTTTGCTTTTGCAGGCATATCATCATTATTTGAAAGGAGATTTTGGAACCTCTTTAAACCTTGTACGTCAACTTGACAAGAGAAACCCAGATAACAATTCCTTTAAACAATTGGTTTATCTACAAACTGTCAAGATTTACAGAGAGCAGGGAAATATTGAAAAGGCATTGGAATATATCAAAAAAATAACTTCCATGAAACAAAAAAAGACAATACAACATTTATTGCTAATTGAAATTGCAAAAATTCAATTGGACATGAACAATTTCAGCATCGCCCGTCAAATCTTAAAGAAGCTTGAAATAAAAACTTGGGAAAATCCAATTCTGTATGCCCTAATCCAAATGCAACTTGGAATAATCAATAAAAAAACAGGGAAATTCAATGAGGCATTGGCATTCTTTTCGAAAAGCCAAGAACTATTTGAAAGTCAAAACTATCGGGTTGGACTGTTCACATTATACAATTTAATTGGAGACACGCATTTCCAAATTGGAAATATTGCATCTGCTTTGGATTACTTCCAGAAAGCCTTGGTAATGGCCATTAGATTTGACAAGAAAGAGGAAAAGGCTACGACCATTGTAAACATCGCGAAAGTCATTCAGCTTCAAGGGAATAACCAAACCGCAAAAACCTATTTGACAAATGCCATAGATCTTTTAAAAAATGGGAATTTCCCGAAAATTAAGGCAAAAATCCTGTTTTATCTTGGTATCATTGCACTTGAAGGAAAGAACAACAATGAATTCACTCGACTGAAAAACCAAGTTATTGAGATTCAAAAACAAACCAAAATCCCGGCAATTGGGCATTATGTTGCATATTTGGATGCACTAGACCATTTTTATAAGTCAAGGTTCATTGACAAGGAATTGGCAAAACAGAATTTTCATTTATTGACTTTTTCAGAAAATGTCGATTCAGAAATTCAGATCGGCGCGGCAATCAAATTGGCTCACCTGTTGGTTCTTGAATTGAAAATTTCAGGAGACCCACAATTGGTGGATGAAATCAAGCAAGTCTCAGAAACCATACGACAAATTGCAGAAAGGGAAAATTCATTGCTCTTGAAAACAATACTGTCAATACTCAATGCAAGACTTGCGATCCTAAATTATGACTTGAAAAAAGCAAAGGAAATACTGGACAATTTAAAATCATATATTGACAAGACAGATTCACGTTATTTGAAAAGATTGGTACAATACCAAGAGAAAGAAATCAATGAGGAAATCATGAAATGGCATGAAGCATTTACAAGCCATCCAAATTTGATATCCCAAATCGAAAAGGCGAAAGTGATAGACTATATCAACGACATATCTTGGATACTGAAATTAGGAAAATAATTTTCTTCTGTATATGGGAACAAGCAAAACAAGCAATGAGAAAACGGGGAACAACGCTTGTTTATTTGTAGTGGTAATGCTTGGTTTTGGTGTAGTTTGAGAGCTTGTACCACTTGATGTTGGATTATTGGTTACTTCATTGGAGTAATAATCAGTCTTGTCATTAATGCTCTTGATTTTCATTTCAAGCGTATACCCCAAGACAGTCGTATTTGCCGACAAAAGGAGACCATCTGCCTTGTGATACACAAATGTTGAAGTTTGATAGAAGTCTTGGATTTCAATCCTGACAACTGAAAGTGAAACACCAAAATAATCATCTGAGACATATTCTGCATAGCTGTTTACTGTGAGATTCAGATTTGACACCTGTTGCTTAGTGGCATTCCAAGTGGAATTGGCAACAAAGCCCAATTCAGCAGGAATTTTCCAATAACCCAATGCAAGATTGGTTGAGGCCAAATTGTCAGTAACATTATAGACAGTAAGATTGCCAATTTCCAAGTCCAATAAAGTATTTGGATCAGACATATCATGAATTTTGACTTTTAGGTCATCTTCACTGGAAAAATTATATTTGAGTTGCTCATCGCCCCACCATGTTACTGTTGCATTCTGATCATTGAGAATATCATATACAACCAGAAGTTCGTTTGATGATGCAACTGGGGTGTGTGGCACCGCGTTAAGCATCAATATAAAAATAGAAAACATGACTATGAGTCGTTTCATGATAATCAATTCAAACAGCATCATTTATAGGTGTTTTCGCCTATTTCTGACTGATTTATTCACCATTGCTTTCAAAAAAATCAAGAACGTCTTTCCATTCATTTTTCAGTTTCTGTTTCTTTGTCAACACTTTTTGTTTTGGTGAAGACGAAGACTTTGTATCCCTTATTTCACTTAAAATCATTCTGGGGTCGTATTGCCTTCCACAATATGTACACACATAAACTGTTTCTGACCTATTGTATGCTAAAAAATTGCCACATGATTTACATTGAATCTCTCTTCGAAAAGAAATTGGATGCTTATTTACAATCGGCACGAATTAGTAAAGAAATTTCCTATTATATTAAGAATTCCAAATAAAATGTTCTTACTAAATTAAAATCGGATGCTTTTTTATTTGATTTCAATCAATACATGCTCTTTTTTGTTTATAATGCAATATCAAATATTGTTGTCAAAGGCATTTGAGGAGTGCTAGGTGGTATGTTTTGGACATTTGACGTACTGGCTGCGGCCACAACAATTGGATAAGATACGTCAAGTGTAAATGACACGGCACTTCCACTGTAGAAATTGACCCTGATTGCCCATGTACCCGTCTGTGAGGCGGCATAGGTGATTGACTCGGGGTTGTTCAATGTGTAGGCCCTTGCAACCCAGCCATTGCCATTTGGATCTGCACCAGGGGCATACAGGT
>WAKA01000166.1 GCA_015523565.1 Candidatus Heimdallarchaeota archaeon
GGGTAATTGGAGGGATATGATGATAAAATTTCCTATACAAAAGAAAAAACCAACCGTGAACTTGCAAATTATTCTTTTGGGGTTGAATTGGTATCGCCCAAAAGACCCCAGAATACCCTTGGGTTCTGCAATGATTGCATCATATCTTCATAAATATGTTGAATTTTCGGATTTTGGTGGACTTCATCTTTTGAATTACGATGTAAGGGACAACCTATCAACTGCCTTGCATGAGGTGCTTGAATTCCATCCACAAATTTTGGGAATTGGGGTATATGTATGGAATGTCACTGAAACAAAAAAAATATTGAAAGGATTACGGAAACTAGGTTTTCAAGGTAAGATTGTTTTGGGAGGTCCTGAAATCACTTACAGTGATTCAAATCTTCCAAATGAATTTCCTGAAGCCGATTATTTCGTCAAGGGTGATGGGGAGTTAGCATTCTTAAACATTGTTCTTTATGAGGCTGGGCTTATACAAACTTTAGGTAATGGAATTTTCCAGAAGTTTTCAAGGGAGTTTGATGGGTACTGTTCCATCCCTTCCTCTGAGTTTATCTCTCCATTCCGAAATGAATCAATTGCAAAATGGCTTATTGGGAACGTAGAAAAGGGATTTACCAGATGGCAAACACAAAGGGGTTGTCTCTATAGGTGTTCATTCTGCGCCTTCCCAAACGGTTACAAAGAAATGATCGAGATGAATGATGATCAAATAAAAAAGGATTTGGAACTGTTCCGTCAAAAAGGGGTCAAGGAGGTCGCAGTCCTAGATCCAATTTTCTTTGTTCACAAGGATCGTGCAAAGAAAATCCTCTCTATGATCAAAGAAATCTGCCCTTCGATAAGGTTTGAGATCCAAACAAAATTGGAACATTTGGATAAGAATCTCCTTGAAATGATCCGTGACTTGAATATCGTGCTTGAATGCGGCATACAAACATTGGATTCAATCGTCCAAAAAGAGATAAAGAGGGTGAATAATAAAGAAAGGATAACTGAAAATCTCCAAAGACTCGTGGACAAGAATGTCCCATTTGAAGTTCATCTTATTTATGGTCTCCCCTATCAATCGTTTCAATCACTTCTCCTCGATTTTACATTTCTCCTGCAGTTTACCGACAATATCCGTCTATTTCCATTGATAAGGCTAAAGGGGACTGCCTTGGATCTTTCCATTGAGAATGAGGATGACTTTGTCTTTTCCCCAATATTACCCCGTGAGGTGATAAAAACAAAGTGGATGGATCAAACAACAATCTACAGAATAAAGAAATACGGTGTAGCTTATTTAAAGGAGCTTTGTGCATCATCTATCAATGAAATCCCTCTTGCAAAAAACGGCGAAGCCAATTCCACAAAAAAATATTAAGTTTGAATATCAATCTTTTCTCTATCAGTGTATACAGGAACAAATCCAAATTCATCCTAGTAAGACAAGGTCTCCACAATCTCATATTTTTTGTGAAGCTTGATTATTAGTTCAGGGTCAGGGTTGAGATCATCATTCTGTTTCTCGTAGTGTGCAATACAATTTTCAGAAAATCTGCTGATTGGTCTATAAAGTTGATGTACAATGGGACATGATTGTCGGATTTTAACACAAGTCGCTTGAAAATGTGTATTTCTTTAATTTTAGGACTTAGCTTTATCAGTAATTTATAATTGCGATCAAACCTGATTATATGCTGGTATGGGTTATTAATATGTTATTAAAACTAAGAATTAAACTAAGAGGGTTTGTGTTTTGATCTGATCTATGCATCGTATCCCTGCCATTGAAAACTTGAAAACAAAATTTTATGGTTTGATATGCTAGTTCATTATTTAGTGGAAATTAGTCTTAGTTATTGGATTATTTGTTAAATGCATACTATTTGCACTTATAAGAATTGAAAGGAATGATGAGGTTTTGAGTGATTATTTCTTATTACACTTCTCATTTATCTTGTCATTTCTCTGCCTTTCAGCAAAAACGTTATTTTCCTATGGGAGCAAATGGGAATCATTGAATTCTCGAAAAATCTGCGGTGATGCAGTGATACAATTCGTCATCGCCCGGTTTCCTTCATTAAACAAGCTCTCACAGGAATCCGCAAGGCTTTTGCTAGATCGCTTTGATTTTTCAGATCCGGTTTGGGAGACCAAAGGCAGAGTTGACCTGATTGTCACGTCCGATTCCAAAAAATGCAGGATCGAGATCAAGTTCATCTCCAAGCTGGACGAGAACAGGAACAGGCTTA
>WAKA01000167.1 GCA_015523565.1 Candidatus Heimdallarchaeota archaeon
AGTCCTGAAGGAATCAAAGGGGTAACTCTTGAGCACAATACAGACAATACAGGTTCTACTGAAGCCCAAAAAAAAGCTCCATCTTTTAATCCCGACCACATTATGAAAGACGGAAATGAATGACGAACGGTTAATTTAGGTCTAGGAACATTGTCTGTTAGAGATAGTTGTGTTCAAAAGTGAGCTGGAAAAAAAGAAGAATGAAGATTTGGCAACAGAGATTATGGAAGAATGGGATCGGCATCTTGAGGAGGGCAATAAGATCATCAGCCTCAGCTGTACTGAATTCCTAGAAAGCCTGAAGCTGGAAGAACAGCAAATAGCAATGGAAAGGCAACGGATGGAACTAGAGGAACAGACCTAGCAGGTGATTGCCCAGCTCAAGGCAGAAAACCATGTGCTCAAGCATGCAATTCCGAAGCTTGACCCGAAACTGGATGATAAGCTTTCAGAGACACAGCAACAACTAATCGACATTCTGAACCTGCTAAAGGAAAAACTCAGCTACTAAAACAGAATCAGCCCAATGCCTGTTGATCCCTTTCCAATTTAAGGGGAACTAAGGTCAGGATTTTTCAGGAAAAAGGTATTTAGCCTCAATCCCTAAAAGCATTTCATCCATCTCGGGATGATTACTGCTCCCCTTCAAGATTTCCATCCAGTATTGGTCAACAATTGCAAAGTCATAGTGTTGGCGGCTGTTCTTGAGCCCTTTCCAAATGAGCACGGTATAGCCTGCCACAAGAGCAAGCAACACTCGATCCAATACACTTGCAAAGAGCAAATGAAATATGAGCATGGCCAACGGAACTTCAAACGGAGCGCATTCGACAAATACAGAGTATACCCCTACCAAGAACAGCAGGAAGATTAAGAGTTCAAGTGTGGGGACAGTCCATTCGGTTGTTCCCTTGAACAGAGGGAGAGGAACCCCATTGAGCTGTCTGAAACTTCTTGCACTCCCTAAACTCATGATAAACATAAGGCTAATGCCAACCTCGCCAACCACAAACCTGTTTTTTTCATACCGTATCTTCCACCATGACCTTTCCACCAGCTCATCAAGTTTTTCATTGGGCCAATTTGGCACAGGATACAAGCGGTGCTGATATCTGATGCTCTGTTTCAACGGGTGGTGCCTTTGGAACACATATCTGAGTTCCTCTTGGGGAATCATAGATACCAACCAGCTTTGTCTGTCAAGGGCGGAATCATAGACCAGATATCCCCTTTCAACGCTCCATACAGTGAAAATGATGACTGCACCAAAGATGGCGGTCAACACAAGGAACATGGAATGGTAATACCCAGTGGTTCGCAAAACTGAAGCAACCAAGGCCAATTCCATAAGCCCCATGAATATCCAGAAAAGTATGCTCTCTGGTTCTCCAGAAAGGGGGCGGAGTATCCCGAAGGCATCCTTCCTGTCCCTGAACAATGCAAGAATACCCATACCTCCGACCAAAAGGTACGGCCATGTCATCCCCACCATGCGCCATGCCTCTATCAGTTCCCTAGGCACTGTGAAAAAAGCATGGACAAGAATGACATTTAGCATAATCAAGCTTAAGCCAATCAGGAGCGACAGCCTTTTTCGGCTTTGTTTTGGTTTCAGTGTCGGCATCAGGAGGTTGAACGCCAAGGTTCTGTCCTGCACCAGTTGACACAACCGTTGGAAGCCAAAGCCCCGAAAACAATCATGCTGCATTGCCCATTCCTCCTATAGGTACTTATGGGTCTGGTAAAGCCAAAAGGTTGACAGCATGAGATGTACAACCATGGAAATGCCCAATATTATCCACAACCCTGCGGAGATGGAGTTTGTCCTGTCTTGATTGATTGAGTCAAGTATATCGGGCAAAAATGGAGAAATTATTGATGCCATTAATTCAACGTCATCAGAAGACATTTTTTCCAATATAAGCGTTCCTTCAACGTAGCCAAAAAACTCTCCGATCCTCAACCCGTTGGCATCATTGTCAAACAGCCAATAGCTACCCTCAGGGACAGCATCGCCAACCACAAGCCCATAAAAATAGCGATAGAAATTGTCTTTCAAAATATCTGTAAACAATTCCAATAGGCTTACTAATCGCATGTACTTGAATGACCCCACCCAAGCCAGAATGGTTCCAATTGCCCATCCGAAGTGAAACTGCCCGAAGAATTCCGCGGTCAATCCCCGTGTCTGTTTCTGCTTGCTGTTCAGTCCCGCGGTCATCATTACGATTTCATTGAGAGCGAACAGTAGTTTTGTGGAAAGCACGGTCACCACTGCCTTTTCAAGGGTTAAAATCTGCGACTGAAAAAACTGTGCGATTGTATATGTGGTAAGCATATTGAAAAAGTCAATGACCAATGCACCTATAATCAGATCTACCACATCATCAGGCGGCATACCCAATGTCTCAACGGTCGGATTCCCGAAGACATCCGCCAATCTTATCCCTTTTCCCAGCAGGAAATCCAGATTGTCATTGGAGAAACGA
>WAKA01000168.1 GCA_015523565.1 Candidatus Heimdallarchaeota archaeon
CACAATAACTGATATCTACCAAGAACTCAAGAAAAACAAAATCTTTATTAAAAATATTCTGCTGGCCAAGAAAAAACCAATAAAATATGATCCCGTTCCAATATGCACCTCCGAAAATCATCAACAACATCAACCTGACGCTAACCTCGAAGATCTCAAAAGTTTGTCCCCATTTTTTGACAATATAGCAAATCAAGTTCAAGATAAACCTCCATTCTTCATTTATCTGCATACCGACCATGATTTGGAAGAAATACGAAAGCAAATATCAAACGCCGTTAAGAAATTCATGGTTGATAAAATCAAACACGAAGAAAGAATCAAGCTAATTGTCCAAAATATCAAAAATTCTATGAAAAGTCCATAGGTGCTGTTCATTTGCCTGATTTATAAGGATCCTAAAATGTTGTTGGATCAAAATGAAACGA
This sequence comes from Candidatus Heimdallarchaeota archaeon, assembly GCA_015523565.1. Lineage (GTDB taxonomy): Archaea > Asgardarchaeota > Heimdallarchaeia > Heimdallarchaeales > Kariarchaeaceae > WAKA01. The sequence continues at coordinate 429 of WAKA01000168.1, forward strand.
TTGCAGAAATTGTTCTTCCATTTTCATTGAATGAACTGAAAAGTTATCTTGGCGTTTTTGGTTCATCATACTAATGATTTCCTTCCTGCATTGAATAGCTCAATTTACATCCCATTTGAGCCAAGAAATGAAACCGTTTCCTTTCTTTCCCAACATGGGAATTGTGGTGACGTCGGAATTTGCATACAAAAATATGATCTCCCTCCCTTCTCATTTCAGTGGAAAATTGAGGTACAATCCTTTTCAACTTCTTCAACAGAAAAAGATGCAATAATCCCGTCCTTGATTGTTTCAAATTTAATTCCCTTAAGAAAGAAACGGTAATGAATTGGGCTGGCAAAAAATCCATCGCTGTCTTCGAGACTGAATCTCTGTTATCAGAAAGACAATCTCAAGGATTATGAGGATGAACGAATGAAATTTGTATATCTTGGAGGAACACCTCGATTGATCGCCATCCAACTAAAATATGATGAAAAATGGAGACATCAGTATGTCACCTCATTGGAGGTTCGGGACAGGCTATTGGACTTTATTTATATATATTCTGATGTTCATGGCATGCCTTCAGATTAACATTCAAATGAACATTCTCCAAAAGAAGGTCACATGACTATTGGATGTACTGTCCCGCATGCAGGCGGCATGAGATTCCCACAGGCAAACGAAGCGGAAAATGTTGCAATAATGCCTGTAGAGGATTCTGAATTCGATGGGACAGGAAATCCTGAAAGGATGCACATTCAAATTCCGAAAAGCAGGTATTCCTCTTTCCTCAAAACAATCTTTGATGAGACCACTGCAACCGATATGATCGCAGGAACCAATCTGCTCAAAATGGAGGATTTGATCAACAAGCAATTTCTAGTCATGGCTTTTTCATTGGAACGGCTTGTTGAAGGAAATGGGATTACCGCACTGCAAAACAACAAAAAGATACACAAGCTGTTGGGCACCTCTGACCCAGACGTTATTTCAAGATTCTACAGTACTGCTGTCAAGCCCATCTCCCATGCTCTTGCAAGAGAGGGAATCGTCTCAATGGATGATATAAAGAAGATGAAATTAAATGAGGTAGACGATCTTCTTGGCAACCTTGAAGGCAGTGATAACCTGATCGTAAATTATAGGGACAGATTTGACGGACTCCAATCCATGTTGGGGCTGATTATAAACGGAAAAGAAACAATCGCAAGGCAGATTGCGGAAAATTCCCACTTTATTGCCCTCAACAAGGAATTCCTCGATGACTATTCTGAATTTGGTATCCATTCAATAAATGCCTATTCACCAGCTACCAAGCAAAAACTGCTGGAAAAACATTCGACAGCACCATTGAAATCTCCGAATTCCCTGTCAAATGGCTCTGTTGACGCGATAATCCTTGCGTATCTGGTGGCATTTGACATAATCGCTTTCGCAGCGGCTAAACCACTCAATACAGGAACCGACTTCATAGGCAAATTCGACATGAGCCACGAAAAAATAAAAGGCATCATTGAAAATGTCAAAGAAAAGGTTCCTGAACTAAACAAGGACGAACTGGATTTCATAGGGAAATTCCTTGAAGGTGAAAAATGCAAAAGAAGGATACTGGTCTATGAAATGAAAAGCATCAATCTCAACAAGGAAAGCCATTATGGGGCATATCGAAAATTCTTTTCACATGGCAACGGTCAAATGCTCGATTCTGCATCATCATTTATCGCAAGAGCAACGGAGGACTACAAAACCCTGATATCACAAGCAAATGACATCATGGGAAGCAAATATTTCGATTCCTCATCCATCAGGCAATTCCTCAATTTTCCACAGTTCTTTTCAAGAGCCCCATCATACAAACAGAAAAGGGAAATGATCAACTCTTTCTTGAAATGCAAGAACAAGGCAGTTGCCCTGTTGCATGACCAACTGGCTGGAAACAAATTGAAGGAGGCTATTGCCTCACTCTCCCCTGACAGGAGAGAAACCCTTGCAAACAAAATTGCAGAATTCATGGACGTACACATGTATCTAGTGGATGTGGCAACTGTTGAAGAGTTCCTCTTCTCAAACAGGGTAATGGTGCTTGATCTCGAAAATATCGGAAATGGAAATGTCGTTCTTGAAGTGCCCTCCACAAAAATCCCTGTCATTTTCGAAAACAAATACGGAACAATTCTCCTGAAAAACAAGCAGGAAATCCTAAGAAATGTCAACGGTGAAACTGTTTTTGGATTCGACCTCTTTGATGAAAGGGGAACAACTGTCAGGATTCAAGACAACCCATTCATGTTCGGACAGCAACACCTCTTGAACATCCTGAAATCAAAGAAACTTCGAAACATACTGCTTGACATGAAAAACAAGTTGAGAACAAACCCCTCAAGATTCTTTGAACCAAAACATGGGTATGCTGAGGAAATCAACAGGATAAACAAGTTCCTTGAAACCATCGATACCATTGGCCCTGATCACTACCTTAAACCCTTCAACACTGAAATGCCTCAAACCGTGACGAACTTTCTGAAACAAAAACTCCAAGCCCGATTGTTCGGAAATGATAAATATGGCATCATCTCTCAAATGACCCGCATGCCCTTCCAAACAACAAAGGGAATAATTGCAAGCGGAGACAAGAAATTTTTGGTCGCACTTCAAAGAATCATTGAATTCCGATACCTTAAAACCACATGCTACACCGACTTGGTCATCTCCTACCGAAAAGAACTCCCGTTCTTCGGAAAAAGTACCAAAACAACCAAACAGAAAAACAAACTTCAATACAATGTCGCACAATCCATGGATGACTTTGCAAAAGCACAGCTCATGTATCAAAACATGAGAATCCGACCATCAATCTCCCGACTAATCCCAAAAAAAAGCTCCCAAGGAATTCTTTTCAACCCAATAGAACTGCAAAAGGCATTGGACAAACATCAATTCGAAAAATTCATTGACATGATCCACAACCTCAAATTCAATATCCGACAGGGTGCCGCATATAAGTACAGGCAACCTTCCCAAATCATTGAAGTCAAAATACAACCTTTGAAATTGAAAAACCTCGAAATCAACGGAACATTCCTCGACCTATCCAGACCACTCCCATCACCTAAAAAACCTAAAACCACAATCAGCGAAACCTTCGCAATATGGGCTAAAAATGCATTTCCAAAATCAGCCAGCGCTGAAAAATGGAATGCCGCACTTGAAACACTCAAAAACATATACAACCCAAATTCCATCGAATATGCCCAAAATTACAATGAAATGGTCTACTTTGCAGATCGTAAAGCAATGATTGGAACTTTCCTCATCCCAATTTTCCAAATCCTCGACGAACATTCCAAGAACAAAATCAGAAAAATCGCACTCCAACATGCCAAATATGTCGAAAACCTGCTGAAAACCCAAAATGACAAAAGAAAATGGCCTGCAAATACAACTTTTGCAGGAACAAGAGGTGGTATCGGAAAATCATGGAACTTCCCCATTAAATCCGGAAATGAACTGCCAAATGATTTCCACTTCATCATCAATGATAACAATGCCATCCTTTGGTATCTCGACGCCATCGCCCACCAACCATCCAAATCAACCAAATTGAACATAACCCATGACGAAAAAAATATACTGATGCTAAAATTCATTACCCTAACTCCTAACCAAGGAACAACCTTCAAACTCGACAACATCGCAATAGCCACAAACAAAAACAGATACACTAAAGATCAAGAAAAAATAATCGCTGAAAACCAAGAAGCAATCATCAGGTACTTCGCTATCCTTGACAAAAATGCAAGAACTTTAAACCTAAATGCTATAAACAACGCAAAAAACGCACTCGAAAATCATCTCTCAATTTCTTTCGACAACCACCAAACCCAAAAATTAAACGAATTGAAACATGTCAACAATAAACTATTCCAACATATGGCCGCAAATGTCATTCCCCCAAACCTAATCAAAATACCAAACGGAAACGAAATCCCATTTCAAATCACTGTATACGCTAACAGAATTGACTTCCTGCCGTTAATCACTGACAAAAAAACCCTCCAAATATTCATGCAAATTCACAATTTCAACCCAAAAGCAAGAAAAATTTACCAAAACACCAGAAAAACTGTCGAGGAATTCTTTGCAAATATAGATAAACGAACAGAACAGGCATTCTCACAAATTCAAAATACAATCAATAATACTTCTCTGTTCAACAGGAAATGACGGAGGAAAGGGCTTTCTCGCAAATTCAAAATACAATCAAAAAATCACAACTTCAATAACAATAAAAAATAGATGCCCATAAAAATTATCTGCAATTGAAAAACAGGATAGGGAAAGTCATCCTCAAAAACAAAAGTGAAATAATCAATCTGAAAAACACAATAGAGAATCTTGACCTGGAAAACAAAATCAATGGGTTTCCTCTTCTTTCACTGAGTATCCTGCAATTCTGATAAAAAACGACCAATACAACGACCCTTATTGCAAACCAATATGACATCACTCTTGCCTTCCATTGAAAAACCAATGTTTGAAAAATTAATCCCACTTCCACAAATCGGACATTTGATCTTCCCTTCCAAATAATCCCTCCACTTTTTATGTTTCCGCAGAAGAAGCTCTAAATCATTTGAATTCGAAAGTTTAGGCTCAAAAAATACCATAAAATCACTTAGGTTAATATACTCACGCTAAAACAAAAATGTGTCCATTCAATTTTACCAAAAAATCATTTATATCTAAAATTGTGAATTACCATCTCAACAAAAATAATGACTTCCAAAATTTTCAAAAAAGAACGCCCCCGACAGGACTTGAACCTGTGACCTTCCGGTTACTGCACTTCACTTAACAGCCGGATGCTCTGCCAACTAAGCTACGAGGGCAAGTCGGTTCCATCAAACCTTTCTGATTCATGTTAGGGTATCTTAGGTTAAATGTTTAACGTTAGGTTTCTTGTTAAATTGATTTAAGGTGCCAATTGTTTTAGCCAATCAATGAATGCTTGTGTTGATTTTATGGGTTTCCTTGTTTATCTTTATACTGCTTTTCTTTCTTGTCGCTTTACTTTCCTTCCTGTCATCAGCAAGAAAGGAAGTGCAATCACCCAAAAGGGAATTGGTGTTTCCTCTGTTTTGGGGAAATTTGGCAAGTATGACTCATATTTGGAATGTTCTGGATCTTTGGCTATGACTTTTACTATTGTCCCTGTATTTGCGTCTAAAATGGGTATATACAAGGTTTTTTTACCTATGAGGATTTTGTCTTGGTTCCAGTCCATTGACATAATTTTTCCAAGTAATCCTTGTCCGTCCTTTGGATAATACCTAAACTGTCTGTTCCCGCTCCTGTCAAAGATGTCTATTGTCTCGTTGGCGTACCCTGCCGCAAATTTCTGGCTGTCATCAGACGGTGCAACTGCCAGTGCAACCATAGGAAGCTCAATGCTTTCCACTGCTCCATCACTGTAGATGTGCACATTTTTCCATTCCGCAATGAAAAGGTCGTCGCCGTTCCATCTCACATCCCTTATCCTGTCGCCAAAGTTAAGCTTCTCTAGTTTTCCCCCTTTCCAAACCATCACGGTTCCGTTGTGCAGGCCTGCCGCAACCTTTCCGTCGGCTGTCGCATCTAGTGTCTCGACATAGCTTCCCGTTTCCCATTCCTCGATCCTTGTCAAATTGACGGGATCGAAAACCAGAACTTTGTTGGTCGAGCTCTCGTTTGTCCCCACATAGATGTTGTCTCCCCAAGCCAAGGCACTGATTGTCTCGTTTATATCCGCCCTTTCCTGTGTGCTATTGGCAAATTCCAATCGGGTTATTCCGCCATTGCTTGTCCCAGCAACAACCATGGTGCCATTAGGGTTTACTGCAAGCATACGTCTCCACAGGGGTCCTCCCCCACTAGGTTGCCTATAGGAAATTATGGGTGCTCCCTCTGTCACATTCCATACAAAGACATTGTCCCCGAATGTTATTGCCGTCTCCGTGCCGTTTATCCATCTGACAGCCTCCCCATAGTCTGTGTATGGGCGAATTATCTCTGAAGCTGAAGGATTCCCATTCAATGCAGGGGTCATCAAAATCAACAATATGATCGTCATTAATTTCCATCTATACAAACACAACCACCTCACTTTCTGGTTTAATGGTTATTGAATAATCGAATTTCTTGATGAGCCTGAGATCCCACCAACGACCGTCTCCCATCCACCAAAACCGTGAATAATATTTGTCTGCCGGGGAATTCTGTATTGTCAGATAATACATGACTGAGTATTCTCGGTTTCCCCATTCACTGTATTCACTTGTTGTTCCTTGGGACGTGTCATTAAGGATTTTATTGAGACCTAATGTATGACCCAATTCATGCATTGCAGTTGCATAGATATTATCTCGATCATTTGTAAAGAATTTCCATAGGAGGTTTTTGCGAAGATCCTTTATTGCTTGAACTGCAACAAATGCATATGGGAAAACACTAAAGTTTCCATTCCCATCTAGGCTCCCGTCATTGCTAATTACTCCAAATCCTAATGACCCATCAAATGAGTATTTTCCGAAAAGAAGATACCTGTGATTATCTGGATATAAGACTTTTGTCCATGAGTGATCATTATATACTTCTTTTAACTCAGACGTATCCATGGAATCATATTTCTGATCCAAATCCAAGGGGGCTGAGTTGGTGTGGAATTCCACCCACTCATAACCGTTTTTCCTGAAATAGCCTGCCATCGAATCAAATATGTCCAACGGTGGCTGATAACCCCGCATCCAGTCAACTTCCACATGAAGGTTTCTATAGCCTATTTCCAGATCTGTCAACTGCCAGCCGAAATCGGCATAGTTCCCCGACCTGATTTGGATGGTCAGGTTATGGACACTTCTTTCCGCATAGCTTCCTATGTTGAGATTGCTGATGGTGAGCTGTCCCCCTGCTGTTGCGGTCTCTGGCATTACCAATGTCCCGTCCACATAAACGGAGACAAACCTGTTGCTTATGTCATAATATTGTAGCACTGAAAAGCTCAACGAGGTGTCTGGACCGCCTATGAACTGTGTTTCAATCTTTGCCCTGTATGCCCTTGGAAAGAACTGGATTGGGGAATTGCTGGTGTCATTCTTGAAATAGACCCATTCCAGCATCCATGCCTTGTCCGCATAATCTCCCCTGTAAATCTGGAATTCCACAAAAAGGTTCGTGTACGACACGCCAAAGTCAATGGATATGAAATTTTCTTGATTCGGTCTGATCTTTACCCTTTTTTCCAGTACCATGTTGTCTGGTGACGTTCCTGTGTAGACTGAAAGCCATCGGGCAGTCACCTCATTGACAGGGATGAAACGTGCCTTGATGAACTCGGCGTACTGTACATAAAATCTCATTTTTGAGACATAAGCCCTTGGGAAGTATGTCCCCTCTTTTGTAATGAAGAATGCCTTGTCGTCGCTGAAGTCATTGTCAATCCCCGTGAAGACATGGGGGGTGAAAAAGGGGGCTGGGTTGTATGGGGATGACTGCTGTTGGGAAGTCAACTGGGTATTGCCAGCCTGTAAAGAATTGGCAACCTGGTTCATGACGGTTGTCTTCTCCTCCAACGTTGCATTGTTGGCTGTTGGATTTTCTTTCATCTTGTTCTCATCTCTCGCCACTTTTGCAGTTGGATAGGCAATAAAAGCGGCAGGATTGACAAGTAGCATGATTACTACTATCGGTTTCCATAATTGCTTTTTGAATTGCATATCCCCCCCCCCTTGAACATATTTATATTTTTCCTTCAAACTTCGTTTAATGGTTTCTTCTTGGAAATACATTTCTATTGAATTGGTGTGTGCATGATCAATCAAATGTGGAACTTTGAATAATGACTGACATCGCCTCCATCAAATGGCAATATTCAATATGCACGATGCAACTGGTATTTTTTTTGCTTTCATATGAATTTTATTGTCTTTTCTTTCTATTTACCTGAAAAAATTGAAAATTATTTCTTTTTTCTTGTCAATGATGCTATTGTGCTTCCGTTGATTTTCTTATTTCTGGTGACATCTGTATGCATTTTTTAGCCTTTCCTCAAATCAGTCTATGGGTCAATAACCTTCATTTCCAAGTAAATCCCGTTAGTTGGTGATATCTGGGATCACTGATGGATTTATTCTAATATTTTTGACGACTGTTTCCATTTGTTTGAAATGGTCAATAACTTTGCAAAAAAAAGAAAAATGAAAAATTTTAAATATTGGCTGTTTTTTGTCACATCATATATTTAAAAAAATTAATGGCTTTGTGTTTGATAATGCCGTAGGTGATTTGAATGATAAGAAAAGTTGGTCTTCTTTGTCTACTCCTGGCCATAATTCTGCCATCAGTTGCCCAACAGAACACTGTCCAAACCTTGCAGGAGGCAAAGATGTATGATATCAAAACCGATTACATATTCTTCAACAATTCTGGAGTCTATGAGGAGATAATTGACTACAACAGGACAATGACGGGATGGCTGGGTCGCAACTGGTCTGATTACCTGATTCCCGGTGATTTCCAAAGCTTGGGATTTCAATTCGACTTGGTCAACGACACCCACTTTGAGGAAGGGGACTTCGTGTTTGTGCTGATGCCCAACGAGTCCTATCCGACGATAGACAACAGCACCCATTATGTGGTGAATTTCAGTGAGCATATTTATTCATCTTATACTCCCGCAAAAAATATCACCGTTTACCTATATCATGATACGGATGTGATTATTCCCACACCATATTCGAACAGGACATCTCCTTACCAAGAGTTTCCTGTTGGTGTGTTTATGGATTATCCCTTCCATGAGGATGAATCTCCCTATCCGCAAGACAATGATGATCCCAACTTGATCAAGCTGTTGATATTCTACAACGGGAATGACACGGTCAACATTTCAAGAACACTGATTTTTGAAAATTGGCGGATCTACACAATGGACGGGAATGAAGGGTTCACACCTGTTCATCTGGAATGGCCATTGTTCTTGCTTGTGCTTGTAAACAGGAAGGCAAGACGAAAGATACATTTCCTTGGATGAAAGATTACTGCTTTAATTTTGGAAATCATTTGCCTTTGTGGCATGATTGGCTTCTTTTCCATTGAGAGTCTTGTTCTTCCACAAAAATTTTTGTTTCCTCCATTAATCCCATTCTAAAAGACTGATTATTTTCTCTGATTCTCTCAATAGATATGAAAAAACCCTCATTTTGTTTACATGGTAACTAAATCCATCACTTTTTGTTGTATCTCTGTGGGTAAAGTTATGCTTATTCAAATGATTATGGGTACTCAATAAATGCTCTTCTGCGGTATGTTATTCTGATTTCTATTTATTTTTCTTGTTTTCCTCCATGCCGTCAACAAGACAGGGAATGCAATCACCCAAAAGGGAATTGGTGCATCCTCTGTTTTTGGTGGGTCACTTAGGATAATTACATATTTTGAGTACTCTGGGTCTTTGGCAATGACTTTTACCACTTCTCCCGTATTGGCGTCGAAAATAGGGACATTGAATGCCTGTCTGCCTACAATGATTTTGTCTTGGTTCCAGTCCATTGAGAAAATTCTTGTCGGCATTCCTTCTGGTATGCGCTGATCTAAATTTTGAAAAAACCTAAGCTGTCTGTTCCCGTTCCTGTCGAAGATGTCTATTGTCTCATTGGCATATCCCGCCGCAAACTTTTGGCTGTCATCCGACGGCGCAACTGCCATCGCAATCCTTGGCAATTCAATATTTTCCAATGCGCCGTCACTGTAGATGTGCACATTTTTCCATTCCGCAATGAAAAGGTCACCGCCGTTCCATCTTACATCCCTTATCCTGTCGCCAAAGTTAAGCTTCTCCAGTTTTCCCCCTTTCCAAACCATCACGGTTCCGTTGTGCAGGCCTGCCGCAACCTTCCCATCGGCTGTCGCATCCAATGTCTCGACATAGCTTCCCGTTTCCCATTCCTTGATCCTTGTCAAGTTGACGGGATCGAAAACCAGAACCCTGCTGGTCTCGCTTTCATTCGTCCCCACATAGATGTTGTCTCCCCAAGCCAAGGCACTGATTGTCACGTTTATGTCAACACTATCTTGTGTGTCATTGGTAAATTTCCATCGTGTTATCCCGCCATTGCTTGTCCCAGCAACAATCATGGTGCCGTTAAGGTTTACAGCAAGCATACGTCTCCACAGGGGTCCATCCCCGCTGGGTAATCTGTAAGATATTATGGGTGTTCCCTCTGTCACGTTCCACACAAATATGTTGTCTCCGAGTGTCACTGCTGTCTCGGTGCCGTTTATCCACCTCACTGCTTCTCCATGGTCTGTGTACGGGCGAATTATTTCTGCGGTTGAGGGCTTTTCATTCAACGCAATAGGCATCAAAATCAATATTATGATCGTCATTAATTTCCATCTATACAAACACAACCACCTCACTTTCTGGTTTAATGGTTATTGAATAATCGAATTTCTTGATGAGTCTGAGATCCCACCAACGACCGTCTCCCATCCACCAAAACCACGAATAATATTTGTCTCCCAGAGAATATTCTTTCATCTTGTTCTCAACTCTCGCCACTTATGTAAGCAATAAATACGACAGGATTGGCAAGTGGCATGATTACTACTGTCGATTTCCATAATTGCTTTTTGTATTGCATGTTTCCTCTCTTTAAACCTATTTAAATTTTTCCTTCAAATTTCGTGTTATGGTTTCTTCTTAGAAATACATTTTTCTAAGTTGATGGGTATATAATCCAATTTTCCTTGTCAATGAATGTATTTCCGTTGATTTTCTTATTTCTGGTGACATCTGTATGCATTTTTTACCCTTTCCTCAAATCAGTCTATGGGTCAATGACCTTCATTTCCAGGTAAATCCCGTTAGTTGGTGATATCTGGGATCACTGATGGATTTATTCCAATATTTTTGACGACAGTTTCCATTTGGTTGAAATGGTCAATAACTTTGCAAAAAAAAAGAAAAATGAAAAATTTTAAATATTGGCTGTTTTTTGTCGCATCATATATTTAAAAAAATTAATGGCTTTGTGTTTGATAATGCCGTAGGTGATTTGAATGATAAGAAAAGTTGGTCTTCTTTGTCTGCTGCTGGCCATAATTCTGCCGTCAGTTGCCCAGCAGAACACTATCCAAACCTTGCAGGAGGCAAAGATGTATGATCTCAAAACCGATTACATATTCTTCAACAATTCTGGGGTCTATGAAGAGATAATGGACTACAACCAGACCATGACAGAATGGCTGGGTCGCAACTGGTCTGATTACCTGATTCCCGGTGATTTCCAAAGCTTGGGATTTCAATTCGACTTGGTCAACGACACCCACTTTGA
>WAKA01000169.1 GCA_015523565.1 Candidatus Heimdallarchaeota archaeon
GGAAAGCATTCGCGGCTTCTGGATTGGCAGGATTCTTTGCAAGGGCAATAGGGTCACCATTGACAATTGACGCATTTTCTGGAACAATATATTCCGTATCTGGGTTCTCAGACATGGCGATTAACCCATAAAAATCAATGGTCATTGCCGCGGCAACTTCACCATCGATAACAGAGGCACGGGTTTCAACAGATCCACCATAGATTTTTCCGTTTCCAGCCATTTGGTACAAGATTTCCCAGCCATGTTCCCAACCGTATCTTTGGAGAATAATTTGATAGATACGAGTATTGCTCGTTGTGTCTGGTGCATTACCCATTCCAACATTGGGTTGTGCCACACTTGTAAAGAAATCGGGACTTGCCAAATCTTCCCATGTTTTAGGCTTTGTCAAATTTCTCTCTGCAAGAACCTTATTGTTGACAGTGAAACCAAATGAGGAAATTGCGTTTGCTGCCCAAAGAAGTTCACCAGTTGTGTCATTGAACTTTTTCATGTCAGCTCCCGCAATTTGGTCTGGAACTGCCTCATTGATAACAGCAAGAGTATCTGCATCAGTGATTGGAGAGATGGCACCCTCTTCGATCAGGGAATTGAACAAAGTAGGACCACCACCCCAACCAATACTTACACCAAAGTCTGGATTTGTCATTGAACGATAAAATGCGTCAAAGGTAGTGGGGGTAAGAAAGCTTATCTGCGATGAACTAGTGATACCCACTGCCTGACCATAGGATGATTTGGCAAACTCCTCTGCGAATGTGGAGTAAATGACACTATCATGCCTTGTGGCAATGACAAGCGTCGTAGCTTTCACAGAAGGGGTTGAAATTGGGATTTTGTCTGCCACAACAGAAACACTGCTGAATGGCAATAACAAAACCAAAAACAGAGACATTAGAGTTATTGCTAATCTACTCATTAGGCTAAGCTAAAAAGTAAATGATTAAAATATTATGATTTTCTCTTGATCTTCTTTTTAATCAATTTTTTTTATTTTTTGCGTAAATATAATTCCTCTCTTTTTCAATTGGGATAGAAACTCAGCCTTCGGTACTGCAATCTCACCAGGAACAACCCCACGAGCCGTAATCACCTCACGATTGATCATTTGACCAATAATGCTTATAGGGAATGCAGTTGTGCGAGCCATTGCACTATAGCCATTTTCGGAATCCATAAGATCAATCAGTTCCAACTCCTTTTTAATACGAACACCATCCTGTTTTCCAACCACAGTAATTCGTACCAATACTGCATCAGGTTCACCGTGTGGCAAATGCTTGGATAGGAGGAACTCAGTCATTTTTCGAGGGGAGACCGAACCTACAGGATCATCACCTAGAAAACCAAATTCCTTCAAGAATTGAAAAAACTGGACATGACCCTTGAAACGAATGGTTTTGTAATCCAACTCTTGAATTCTTCCTTCATACAAATCAGGAAGGGAAGAGGTTCCACCTGCTGTTTGAAAGGCTTCAAGTTCTCCCCATGGTTCTGGAAACACCAATGTTTCTACTTCGGTAAGCGATTCTACAACTTGCTTCTTCCCGTTCCTGATAACAATTGCATCTTCCAGATATTCATTTGTAAGACCTCGAATAGAAAAGACCTGCTGATATTTCAAAATCGTTTTGGGATATTGGGGCAGTCCCCCAACCCGAATTTTACATTTTTCCAAAACAGAAAATTCCTCCATAATACCTGCTGCAATAACGTTTACCATACCTGGAGCCAATCCACAATCAGGGATAACAGTCACACCATTTGATTGGGCTTTTCCGTTCATTTTTTTTTGAGAAATGACGATCTCAGGATTTCCGCCAAGATCTAGAAAATGCACTTTCGAATCAATACATGCACGCGTAAGTTTTGGGTTGAAAGAGTAATCGATTGCACCGAAGGCAACCGATATATCATTCGAGATTAAGAGCTCCATTAAATCTTCATGGGAAAGTTTAGAGACATCCACCTGGATTGTTCTGAATCGATTTGGAAACCAAGCATTCAGTTTTTTAAAAATTGATTCAGATCGAACCACATCTTTTTCAAAACCAATTACTTCCATATCATGATCGAATTTCAAAAGGTCATAGCAGATAGCCTCACCCATCAACCCTAGACCAAAAACACCATATCTACCCATATAAGAACATAAAAATTAGCATGATATTAAAGGAATGTGAAATTTCCTATTGAATAAATTATTGTAACAGTCAAATTAGTGATGGAGAGAGGAAACATGACCAGATAATTCAGGAGTAATGTCTGTTGAGCTGAGAAGACGGAGTTCTGCAAGAATCCCATCATTTTTGATTTGTTTGAGTGCTACAGTCTTTACAAGAAAAGAAGGATCACGCAGGACAATTTCTTTTAGAAAATTTTCATCATCAATATTCTCGACAGCACGTTTGCGGACAACATCATCATTGGAGGTAAGAGCCAAATGCTTAAGAATTGTCTGATTTTTTATTCTGCCTGCAACAGCTCGTTGGATACGGATATCATGGGCATAAACAAAAGATTCCAAAAAAGAAGAATCAGTGATCTTTTCAAGGATCATGGCAAGAAGAGTTTGGTCATCAACTTGTTTGGCGAGTTTTTTCAGATAAAGCTGTTCCTTTAGACGTTCTGTAGCAATTAGTTTAATCAAATCATCATTGGATTCCTTGACAAGACGATAAAGATAATATTGATTGTTGATTTTGTAAGCGGCACTTTCCCGTATGTAATCTTTTTTGTCATTGAGGGCAATATCGAATAGTTCCTCATCATTTGTAATATGATCTACACGAGTCCCTAATTTCATCAAGAAAATCTCCTTCGAAAATAATAAGATCAGATAAATTTATATTTTTTGATGAGGGTTCCGCAAAATAAATTTTACCATTTCTTTCGTTTCCAATAAACCATTATGAACAAGCCAATGAGCCATGGCAGAAGAAACAGCGATGCACTTTTTGAAGATGAAGCCTGAGTGCCTGTTGTTGGAGTTGATGTAGGGGAAGTCAAAGTGCTTGTACTTATCAAATTGGTTGAGGTGGTTGGAGTCAGAGAGGGCATTGTTGGAGATGAGGTATTTGTAGTGGAATTTGAAGGGGTTAAGGACGAGGAGGTGGCAGTAGATGGAGAAGGTCTGACACCAACATCCACAGGTCCAAATTTTCCACTTATAGGAGTTAACGAGACATTTGCCTGTACAGGAGCATTGGTCACGTTAAAGTATACAGAATACCCTTGAGACCCAGAACCCACATATAATCTTACATTTGATCCATCCGAATAGGGGATGTTAAGTTGATATTCTGAAATGGAGGTATTTAATGGAACGCTGGCAACTGGAACCCATCCAAGAGATGTCTGGTTTTCGAATTCCAATGAAGCATTCAGCCCGTCTACATCAACGTTCACGGAGAAATTGACTGAAAGATGAGTTCCATTGGAAAGGGCAAGAACATTACCCATTGAAAATTCGGGAGGGACAACACCCTGCAATGCAATAGATGCAAGATAATCAATTTGTGGCTGAACACCAAAAACAGTCGTATCATAAATGTCATTTGCATCAGGATTAAAATAATTCCAAATGCCACCATATCGATCAATGCCTCGAACCCTTCTCAAAAAGCGATAGGACGAAGGATTGCCATAAGTCTCTATTGTGAATGCCAAAGAGTCCAAAGCACCATACATCCAATCGCCCCATTCCCCATTTACACCATAACCGCCAATTTCATCCCATGTTGGAAATCCAGAAATTTGTTTAAGAGTATTGGCAATTGTAACAAATGTGTCCTCATCAGGAGGGGGAAGGGAAGTGTATCCCCAAGGATAAATTATTGCCTGAATACCTGAATGCAATGAAAGAGAGGAAAAGAAATGATGTTCCTGCGCAAATGAAGCCCAAGCTTGTGTTTCAGGTTCAGACAGGGGACCTGATCCCCGATATGTTTCATCACGTGGATTTGTGGAAGAACCGGAACCATAGAACTCATATGGATAATTTCTATTGAGATCAACCCCACCAGGATTATCTTCCCCATGAGTTGTATCGTTATCAGAACCGTCAGCGGATTCATAGATATCCAGACCAAGATCAGGGTCAAAATATTCCTCAACATAAAAATCACCATTTAAATCCCGGATTTCAGATTCATCAACCACAGAACCATCACCATCCTCATCGATTGGATGCATGTTCTTTCTTTGCCATGGATTGATATAGAGGTAATCAACACCATCAGGATTAAACATTGGAACAATGTATATTTCTGCTTGTGTCAATAATGCCATTGTCCAAGAATCATTGTTGAGATAATTGTATAGAAGCCGATCCATGAAAAAAAGCGTGTCAACAACCGTTATGGCTTCACGTGCATGATGAGCCCCGACGATGGTAAATTCGTATTTTGCATAGATTGATGAATTGACAGGAGCAGTAATTTTAACCCCTGCAATATCTTTCCCCAAATAACTCTTACCGATGGTGAAATATTGCACTAAATCTGGGAAAAAGCTGGCGGCCGCCTTGAGTTTGTTTATTGTTTCTGTACTGTTATAATAAGGTCCCAAAGAACTGCCCCAATATACTGAATCATCACCAGAGATAGATCCAGGAAGAGAAGGATCCAATAGCTCGTCCCAAATCCAAGTATAATTGGAGGAATTCATGACTTTCAAAGACAAAGTCGAAGAGAGTGGTTCATTTGAGACAGGAATTAGCATGGAACCAATTAAAATCGCTAAAATAATGTTCGTTGCAAATTTCTGCATGATATGTCAAAATTTCACTAAGGTGTTATAAAATGATCTATTGAAGTCAATTCATTTTCAAAACAGATAATTTTTTCGATATGCTTTGTGCAAGAGGGAAATTATTTGTGTAAATGCCGTCAACCCCCTCTGCAAGCAATCTTTTTATGAAAGGGCGTTTGTTAACGGTCCAAGGATATACCTCCAATCCGTGGGATTGAATCTTGCGGATTGATTTTGGGTTCAATATCCAATATAAGGGAGAAATTGCAACTGCACCATATTTTTTGGCTATTGAAACATTGTCTTTTAAGGGATTTATATAATGAAACCCAGCAGGGAATCCATATTTTTGAAGAAGCTTAAGAATGTGCTGCTTATAAGAGAGTATTAGAAAATTTCGATCTTCAGGCAATAGATCCTTCAAATTTTTGAGAACAATATCAGGGAACGGGGAAGGCTTAATTTCAATGAACAATTTTATTGTGTCAGGAATCTCCTTCAAAACAGTTTCCAACAAAGGAGCCCTTGTGTTCGAATAAAATTCACGGAATTCACCAAGAGTGGCTTTGGAAATTCGTTTGAAAAACTTTCCATTCCAGAAGACAGGATCATGGAAAACCACCAATTGTCTATCTGCTGTCATACGGATATCAAATTCAATTGCCTTGGCACCCAAGTCCACTGCAAGCTTAAATGCATCAAGACTGTTTTGGGTTAGAGGAGGAGGAGCATAACCACGATGAGCCACAATCAGGGAAGACAAAAGCATTATTGCCCAATTATACAATCGCAATAAAAGCATATTAGAAATAGTCGGATTAAATAAGCAAAGACCAAAGCGTTAATTGGACACCCAAAGGAATAAGCAAATTATCCAAAACTTTTATGGAAATGGCTTCTGCGACCATGGCATAGACAGATGCAACCAATATTGGAAAGAAAAAGAAGAAATGGAAACCATGCGGAATAAAGAAAGAAAGGACACCACTCAAAAATGTCATGAAAAACACAGTTAAACTTCCTTCAATGCTTTTCTCACCAATTATCTTGTATTTGTACCGTCCAAATCTCCTGCCCACAAGCTCTGCCAGTCCATCACCCCAAGCCAAGGAGAAAATGGCAGTCAAGAAAATTGAAGGGTAATATTCGCTGTAGAACCTGTCATAGAAATATAACCCAAACAAAACAATTGTGGTCATTGTAAGATTCCCAACAGTCTCAAGCCAATGCTCACCTTCGCGGGAAGTGGCACGAGCCATCCATTCAACAAATTTTAAGCGGCTGAAATGAAGGATGACTGTAATTGAGAGTGTAACTACCAGAATACTGAAAATTGCAGAAATAGATGGAAAGAGAATAACATATATTGCAATGTTGGTCATGCCTAAGATATGTATAACCTTACGAGGAATCCAAGGAGGAGCCCCTTTTTTTGCAAGATATGCAGCTAAGGCGAAAATGGAGTAAGGAACAATTCCCAAAAAAATGTAAAAAATGTAGAGAATTACAGTCGATACAAAGGATACCATTTATAATTAACAAAGGATTTGATTTCTTTTTTAAATATTGTCTATTTTATTAATATTATACACCATAAGGAACCCAAACATTCTTTATTTGAGTACCTTCACGCAAAAACTCCATTCCTTGACCCTCATCATTTGAAAGCCAATCGCGGAGAGAATAGTCAACAAATGTGCGTTTCAGGTTTCCAATTGAATTTCGTTCGACCAGCTCATTTAGATCTGGATTTCCAAAATACCAAATTCCATCCACATTCAGGTGTTTTGAGAGAACATCAGTCAGTTCTGCAACAGAACCTGTAACAATGTTGACAACACCACCAGGGACATCAGAAGTGTCTAAAATTTGGTAAAAATCAGTGGCAAGTAATCCGTATTTTTCGGAGGGGATGACGACAACGGTATTGCCCATAGATATAGCAGGGATTACCGTTGAGATCAGACCCAAAAGGGGAAAAACATCAGGGCAGACAATCCCCATTATGCCCAATGGCTCTGGCATTGCAATTGTCACATTCCTAATCGGAGTGTGATGAACCATCCCATCATATTTGTCTGCATAGGCGGCATAGTAGAAGATTCGTTCAATGCTCTTTTCAAATTCATGTTCTGCATATTCTTTGGAGCATCCAGTCAATTGGATAATTCGCGATATGAATTCAGCACGACGGACTTCAAGATTTTCTGCCAAATAATAGAGAACCTGTGCCCGATTGTGGGCAGTCCGTGTTGCCCAACCCCTTGCCTTGTCTGCGGCTTCAACTGCGTTACGAATGTCTTTTCTATTACCTTTGCCAACCTCACCAATTAGAGCACCAGTAAAATCATGAACAGGAATGCTATACCCACTATCAGGACGGACTTGTTTGCCACCAATGTAAAGTTTGGGGGTTCGGTCTATAGATAGAGAGGGAGAAACATATTCATCAGGAGACATGCTAGGCATTTTACGTTTTTTCTTTTTCTTGGAATGCTTCCATTTAGGAATCACATATTCCCACAAGCCCTCCAATCCACCCTCTCGGCCGTAACCTGATTCCCGATAACCACCAAAGCCTGATGCGGCATCAAAAAGATTGGTTGAATTGATCCAAACCGTACCAGCTTTGATTTGGGGAGCTACATGAAGAGCCAAGTTTAGATTTTCCGTCCATATTGTAGCCGCAAGCCCATAAACGGTGTTGTTTGCCAATTCAATGGCTTCCTGAGGTGTCCTAAAAGTCATCGACACAAGAACAGGTCCAAAAATCTCCTCCTGTGCAATTGTTGCAGATGTTGGAACATCAGTGAATAGGGTGGGAGGATAATAGCATCCATCATTTGTGGGCATTTCAAGATCGGGTTGCCATATCTTACCCTCCGACTTTCCGATCTCGATATACTTCATTATTCGTTGGAGCTGAACAGGGGCAACAATTGCCCCAATATCCGTTGATTTGTCCAAAGGATCCCCCACACGGAGTTTTGCCATCCTCCTTTTTAATTTTTCAAGGAATTGATCTGCGATGCTTTCTTGCACAAGTAGACGTGAACCAGCACAGCAAACCTGACCTTGATTAAACCATATCCCATCCACAAGTCCTTCAATGGCACTGTCAAGGTCTGCATCATCAAAAACAATGAACGGGGATTTTCCGCCCAACTCCAATGAGATTTTCTTCCCACTGCCTGCTGTTGCGTTCCTAATGATACGACCAACTTCTGTCGAACCTGTAAAGGCAATTTTTTGTATTTCAGGATGAATGACCAATGCAGAACCAGTAGTGCCATCCCCTGTGACTATGTTCAATACACCTTTCGGGAGACCAATACTTTGACAAATTTCGGCAAATAGCAATGCCGTCAATGAAGTAAATTCTGCAGGCTTTAAAACAACAGTATTACCCATTGCCAAGGCAGGAGCAACTTTCCAAGCAAGCATCAACAAAGGAAAATTCCACGGAATTATTTGTCCGACAACACCAACTGGCTCATAATCCGTAAGTTCAGTATCCATCAGTTGAGCCCATCCTGCATGATAATAGAAGTGTCGGGCAACTAACGGGATGTCGATGTCCCTCGTTTCTCGGATTGGTTTGCCGTTATCTAGAGATTCGAGAACTGCAAACAGTCGGGAGTGCTTCTGGATTTTTCTTGCAATAGCATAAAGATATTTGGCACGTTCATGCCCAGAAAGTTTTTTCCAATTAGGAAATGCAGCCTTGGCAGATTTTACTGCCCTGTCAACATCCCTTGAAGAGGCCTGCGTTATTTGTGCAAGAACCTCTCCATTCCCAGGAGAGATTGTATCAAATTTTTCATGGGATTCTGAAGGAACCCATTCACCGTCTATGAAAAGATCAAAGCTCCTTTGATGTTTGTCAAGCCATTCAAATGCTTCTTTTGTACTTTCAGGGGCAGGACCATAACTCATTTTATCGAAAATCTCCTTTACATCCATAATTCACACCATCTATGCAATCGGATTTCTATATGCCGCAGAATACATTCCTGTAGCATGGTATTCAAGTTGGCGTTCAATGTCTCCAAGCAGACCACTCGCACCAAATCTAAAAAGCTGTGGAGAAAGCCAATCCTCACCCAACTCTTCTTTCATCAAGACCAACCACTGAAGTGCCTGCTTTGCACTTCGAATACCACCAGCTGGTTTAAAACCAACATGGTAACCAGTCCTATCATAAAACTCTCGGATCATGCGTATCATTACCAAACTGTTTTCCAATGTGGCGTTAACTTTTTCCTTGCCTGTGGATGTCTTGATGAAATCTGCACCAGCCATCATGCAGACCAAACTTGCCTTCGCCACATTTGTCAATGTACCCAATTCCCCTACAGCAAGAATGGCTTTCATATGAGCCTCACCACATGCATCACGAAAAGCAGAAACCTCTGAATAAAGATCTTCCCATTTCCCTGTCAGAACAAGTTCCCTGCTAATGACAATATCAATCTCTTTTGCACCTGCCTCAACAGACGCTTTTATCTGTGATATTTTCAAATCCAAAGGGATCTGAGCCGCAGGAAAACCAGTTGAAACCGCCGCAACAGGGATACCTGTGTTCTTGAGTTCATTGACAGCCGTCTGGATTTGGTTATGATAGACACAAACAGCGGCAACTGTAAGAGGAAAAGCAGTCAATCCAAATGTGTCCAATATATCCTTGCGGACTGGATTTTTTGCCTTTGAACAAAGTCTTTTCACTCTTCCCGGCGTATCATCCCCTGAAAGTGTGGTCAAATCAATCAAAGAAATTGCTTTCAAAAGCCATGCAACCTGCCATTCCTTTTTGACGCTTCTTCTTTTTACCAAACTTGAGACCCGTCGTTCAACTGCACTTTTGTTGACTTGAACTGAATTCACCCAATCCATGTAAAGGGGAGTTCCAGGATTTCTTTCTTCGGCATGAGACACATAACTTGACGTTTTTGCCTTGGACATTTCTTTTCACCCCATTTCGAACGGACATACTAATAAGTATTGGGACTTTCCACATCAAATTGCCAAAACATAAATGCAGTATAATTTAATCAGAACAATATGGATATTCCCCCTGATATTGCTTTTAAAATAAATGAACACAAGGTTCTCAATCTGTCCTATGTCTTTAAATCAGAAGTAAATTCATGTGCCGTGTTCTTTGTTTTGTTCAGGGGAGAATTATGCTTTCTTTCCAATGAAAAAACAAGACATGGTCAGGCATTGGCAAAGGAACCATTAATGGTTGCATTTACAATTAACAGGGACTACCAAGACTGGAAGACAATTTTCGGATTTCAAGGGAAGGGAATAACAAGGAAAATTGAAGACAAGGAAGAAAGAACAAGAATTATGGCAAGCTATATGCATAAATTTGAAGCTCTCAAAGAATCACCGAAAATTGTTGATTTAGCCATGCATACATCACTATGGGCAATTACACCAACGTGGTTGAGAATGATTGACAACTCTGTTGCTTTCGGCTACAAAATTGAGTTTCAATAGCCTTGGAGTGACCGCATGCGTTTCATTATCGCCTGTTGCAAATCCCAGTCAACTTTGGGACGGAGGGAAGACAATACCTCCAGTTGTTTAAGCTGATCGATTGCCTTCATCCGAACAGAAAGATCCAAATCCTTGTCCAAAATGATTTCACACAATAAATCGGGGTTTGTAAGGTTTCCCAATGCCTCCTTGCATACCCAAACCTGTTCATCACTCTTAACTATTTTTGCCAAAAAGTCTTGGTTAGTGATTTTCCCCACAGCTTCAAATCTCACCTGCCAATATTCGTCCTTCAGGGCAATCTCTTCCAATATTTTGGGGTTTTTCAGCTTTGATGTCGCTTCACGCCTGATTTCCCAAAATTCATCATTCAAGGCCAAATCAATCAAAATTTTTTCACTTTTTGTCTCCCTCACCAACTGCCTACGGTATTCCAAGGTTTCAGACCCAAGGTCACTACTCATTTCTGTCGATGCCATCCCTAAAAGAATCGGAACACGAAATAATAAAAAATTTTTGATCAATTGAAAATAATTCAATTTTTAGAATTTCGTCAAAAAGATGTTATATTTTTTTTGCACTTCTGCACAAACAGCCTCAATTTTCCGACCTATTGACCAGATACTGCTTTTTTCCATCTCAGCCTTGCAGCGCCTTCTCGTTCTGCATCGAAGTCTGCAACAACAGGGAGGTCATAGGTCAATTCAGTTGCTGGAATGTCAACTATACCAGTTAACCTTTCCCCATTCTCCAATTCAACAATACCTACAGTATATGGTACTTGGTTTTCATAGGAAGGAGGTCCAACATGAATGATTGTCCATGTTAACAATTTCCCTCGACCATCTATTGGGACAATTTCAACATCGGGGGATCGGCATTGCCTGCATACTGGACGGGGAGGAACCATCACATGTCCACAGGATTGGCACTTGACACCTGTCAGTTTATTATTGTTGATTTCTTCTTCATATTTTTCAATGACACGATTAATCCTATCTTCTGTCATCTAATCACCCCTTTCCAAAATATGGCACACAATCGTTGATCCAGAACCACCCAAGTTTTGAGTCATGCCAATTTCCACGTCAGGAACCTGCCTGCGTCCAGCCGTACCTCTCAATTGATTTGTGATTTCTGCGATTTGGGCAACACCAGTTGCACCAATTGGATGACCTTTTGCTTTCAAACCACCAGATACATTGACAGGGAGCGATCCATCTCGGCGGGTTTCACCATCCAATGCGGCTCGACCACCCTCTCCTTTCTTATAGAAACCCATGTCTTCCAACGCCATAATTTCAGCAATTGTAAAACAATCATGTACCTCCAAGATATCTATGTCCTTTGGTTCTAGTCCTGCACGTTCAAACGCCTTTTGTGCCGCAATTTTTGTCGTGGTGAAACCTGTTAAGTCCTTGCGGTCGTGTAATGACATGGTGTCACTTGCCTGTGCAAAACTCCTCACTTTCACTGCAATGCCATCATACTTCTTTCGATCCTCCCATGGGACAACAATAACTGCGGCGGCCCCATCTGTGATTGGAGAACAATCATACAGGGTCAAAGGATCTGCAATCATAAGTGAGTTGACAACCTTCTCAATAGTTATTTTCTTGTGAAATTGAGCCTTAGGATTAAGAAGGGCATGATCATGGTTTTTGACCGCAACCGCGGCACGCATTTCCGCAGTGGTTCCATATTCTTTTTCATGCGCACGAGCCATCATGGCAAATGCACCAGGGAATGTAACGCCTAATGACACCTCAAAGACATCATCTGCACACATGCTTAATGCTTCAGTCACATGGGTAGTGGGAAGATTGGTCATCTTCTCCGCTCCAGCGGCCAAAACAGTATCATAAAATCCTCCTGCAACTGCCATGATCGCATGCATTACAGAAAGCCCACCAGAAGCACATGCCGCTTCAACCCTTGTTGAAGGAACGTTGGGCAAACCCAAATAATCGGGGATGCCTGGAGCCGCATGCATTTGATGTTCAAAGATATCCCCCGACAATTGTCCAATATAAACAGCATCGATGTCAGAGGAAGCTACACCAGCATCCTCCATAGCTTCAAGGGCGGCTGACGTAACCAGTTCACGGGAGGTGACCCTTCCAAGAGAACCGAATTTCGTCATGCCCGTACCGATAATTGCAACATCTCTCACTTGTCGAATATCGAATGCTAGATATTCAAAATTTATTATCTATACTAGGATTTTTGCCGCATAACTGAAAACCACAAAAAAACGCGTATAATGAGAGGGATAGAAACCCCACACCGTATTTTACGAAAGTAGAATTCTATACTCAGAAAATCATACAAATCATGTTTTTCATAAGTAAAAAGACTTTAGATAATTTTTTCATCACGATACAAAAATATTTTCCTTTTTCGATCGAAAAGACTATGTGAATTAGAAAGGAGGTGAGAGAAAAAGACTCACCTCCAAAGCAACAGGTCGGGACGTGGGGGGCTCATTGCATGGTCGACAAAAATGGGGGTTTCCATTTGGGGTATGAATTATGGATGGCATGTGTGTTACAATTAGGTCTCCAAAACCATCCATGTCATGATTGCGGAAGTCCACATGACCTGTAGAGACAAGGGCTCTCACGTAATTGTATTCATTTCGGTATTTGAACACAGATATTTATGCAAGTTTCAAATCACCATTGTCATACACAATCAATCCATCTTCCAGAAAATTTGAGACATAACCAAGAATCGTATGGCGATAAAGAATGAACTGAGTCATATTGGCTTTCTTAAGGGACAAATTCCCCAAAGTTTTTGTTACAACATTGTCAAATGGAATGCCCGATTCTGGAATACTGGAAAGAATTGTGTTTTGGACATTGCGGTAATGCTCAATATTTGTATCAAATACATTCAAAGCATCGGAACGTGAATCAATTAGTCCACCATGACCCAAGATAACTGCGTCGAACTTATGCCTTTTGACTGATTTAATTGAATCAATTGTTTGTTGAGGATTTGACGTGAATAGGATGCCATGTTTTTCAATTATCTCTGATTTGAACACTAGGTCTCCAGAAAATAAAACGCCATTATAAAAATAAGACATATGATCCAAAGAATGCCCTTTCGAGGGAATTGGGACAATATGCGAAATTGGATCACCTTTTAGTGGTTTTGCATAAGTGGCAGGTCTAGCCATCAGATGACGGTTTTTTAGAGATTTCGGGGGAAAAAAACCACAAAAATAAAACGGCTCTAAAAATGGATGCATAAAAAAAGGATATTCATTTTCAGGGACATAAATTTCTTTAACCCCTAAAGAATTCAATTTTGAAATGCCACCCATATGATCTGCATGATGATGGGTAATAAAAGCCCCAGAAGGTACGTTTGTCAATTCCTTTACTACCTTGTTCACCGCAGAATTGTCAATGCCTGTATCTATTAGAAAAAATTCACCATCTGTCTTCACCACACCGATGCTAACGGGACCAACAAAAAACCCAATGTCTTCATTTACCCATTCAATCATTAAAAAAAGCAGGGATAGAATTTTTATAAACTAACCCGTAGAAGATCGAAAAATTATGCACATGCCGGGGATCGAACCCGGATCAGAGGCTTGGGAAGCCCCTATGCTGCCATTACACCACATGTGCAGGCATTCAATATTTGTTTGGATTGAATTATTTATAAAATAATTGACATTGACTGAAGCAAATGATAAGTTTAATCCGTGATTTGTTTTGCCTTGATCAGGATTTCAAACTTTTCAAGGTCTTCTGGATAGTCCAAATCCACGCAAATTTCAGGATTTTTGGAGATCAATGTTTCAAGTTCAATATTCATTATTTTTTTCAATGCCGGTTTTACATCGGTTTCCAGAGACATTTTTCCAAAGAAATATTTGAAAATTGCAAACGGTCCAAAACCCAACAGAATTTTCACCATGCTTTTTCTGTTCTTCATGATGGATTGGGTTACTTTTTGGGCTTCAGGTTTCAGAGCACTTTCGGGTCTATATACAAAGAAATCCCCAGTTGCAAAAGTACCTTCCTTGAATTTTCGGTATCTTTTGTTGGCTTGTGGAAATTTCTTAATCACTATTGATTTCGGGGTAAGTGGATAAAACAATTCGACATCAACACCCTTCTTTTCTCGGTACTTTTTATTCAAGGAATTCGCAAGTTCCAGATTTTTGTCCACGATCTCCGAAGTGACAAATGGGATGTCAGAGGACAGGCTGAGAACATATTCAGGAGGACTTTCGAGTGAAGTAAAGTAATTTACTGCGGTGAGGGCAGTATCGAAGTTTGTTCCTGTGGCAGGAACAAAATTAAGGGGCTTTTGAGTGCTGACATCAATGTCATTTTCATCCAATCCGACAATTGTAATGGATTTGACATGCTTGGCATTGTCAAGTGCATCAATAACATAATGAATGATTGGTTTACCTGCAAGTGGAATAAGCGCCTTGTTTTTGACATTTGCAGCGAGACAAAGAGAAGATGGTTTTTCAGGGTTGGAACCAGCAGGAATATAGGCAGGAATGGGGAATTCCATACCTCATCACTTTTCTTTGACGTCTGCCTCCTCCATTGCGAAGAAGTGATAAGCAAGGACGAGTCCGAGGGTTAGAATGGATACAAATATGGAAAGATATTTGACAACGTTGAAATCGATCACAATTGAATTCAAAATAATGGCATAAAAAAAGCTTATCCTGATGGACGGGTCAATCAGGACAGAATTCCCTTAACCAACTGTCGATAAATAGAGAGATCGGTTCCAGCAAGTATTTTTCAAAATCTGTCTCCTTGAAAATTTCTTCTGAAAGTGTTCGGCCGCCGTGAAGTATTGCCCAAAGACCCCAACTTAATATTTTGATTTGATCGGGATTGGGAAGGCAGTGGGATTTATTGAAGACGTGTATAATTGGGTACTGAAATATTTGAAAGATTTTACGTGGTGCAGCTACATAAATGGGGGTTTCGTAGGATGACTCAAACATGAGTTTATAAAAATATGAATGGGAAGTGATAAAACGGTAATAGGTACCACATATGTCTATGAGTTTCTCATGGATCGAAATTTCATCATCCCATGATATGCTTTCAAAAGTTTGTTCCAATTCACTTAGAGCATTATCTATCAGCGCGATCAAGATGGTTTCTTTGCTGTCATAATAGGAATAGATTGAGGCAGGGGATGTTCCCAACGCATGGGCAATATCACGGATCTTGACATTTTTATAGCCACCCTCAACTAAAAGAAGAGAGGCAAGGCTAAGAATTTCCTGCCGCCGCCTTTCCTTCTGCGCTTTGGTTACGAGCCTCGTTCTTTTTGTCTTCTTCCGTGAAGACGATTTTTCAGACATACGTTAATGTAATGTTATCTAAACAAAAAATAAGGGTTGGGTTTTTTTATTACAAATATGCAAATAATTCTGTGGGGAACTAAAGAATGAAGGTAAGTAATGAAAAAAAGAGAATTGGTAAGAATAATTGAGAAATACGGAACAATCAACATGAGTATAAAGTTTGGAAAGGGAGACTTAACCAATATACTTCGAGTTTACCCCTTGTGTGAAATGTGTGCACCATCTGAAAAATTATATAAAGCAAATAATGAGCTATGTATGTATAATGCAAGCTCTTCGGTAGCGAAGAGCTTATTTTTTACAACTTATCTGTTGGTGGACCATGGCTGAGACTTTACCTAAACAAATAGACGCTATCAAATTCGGATTGCTCTCCCCAGACGAAATCCGAAAAATCAGTGTCCAAAGAATTGTAACTGCGGACACATTCGACGAAGACGGCACTCCAATTCCAAACGGTCTGATGGATTCTGCATTGGGAACTATTGATCCAGGAACACGATGTAGTACTTGCGGTAACAGAATTGGAGGATGCCCCGGACATTTTGGACATATTGAACTCCAGCGACCAATCATCCACGTTGGTTTCAATAAGACAATTTACAAAATTCTACAGGTCATATGCAGAAAATGCTCCAGGATCATGCTCCCTCAAAAAGAGATTAGCAGATATGTGAAAATCATAAAGAGGAAACGTGAAGAAACTGGAACATTGGATATTGAATACATTGAGGAGATTTGGAAGAAGGCAAAGAGAAATAGAGACCAGTTGATTAATCCAAAGGGGGAGGATGCAGGGCGAGGGTGCTACCATTGTGGAGAATTCCAGCACAAGATAAGATTGGAGAAACCCACAACATATTATGAGGAATTCGAAACTGCTGAAGGAAACAAAGTTTCTGACAAGCTTTCTGCATTGGATGTTCAAAACAGGTTGAAAGGAATTCCAGATGATGATGCATTACTCTTGGGAGTGGATCCAGAAAGTGCAAGACCAGAATGGATGGTTCTTGATGTTTTACTTGTTCCACCAGTCAGCGTAAGACCAAGCATTACATTGGATTCAGGGATCAGGTCAGAGGATGACTTGACACACAAATTGGTGGATATCATCAGGATAAACCAGAAACTCTATGACAATAGGGAATCAGGGGCACCACAATTGATTGTGGAAGACCTTTGGGAACTCTTGCAATATCATGTGACCACATATTTTGATAATGAGGTAAGTGGAATACCACCTGCAAGACATAGAAGTGGAAGAGCCTTAAGAACATTGGCACAGAGATTAAAAGGAAAAGAAGGACGGTTCAGATCAAATCTCAGCGGGAAACGTGTCGATTTCTCTGCAAGAACTGTCATCTCCCCAGACCCACTGCTGTCGATTAATCAAGTAGGAGTACCAAAGGAAATTGCAGAGATATTGACAGTTCCTGAAAGGGTCACAGAATGGAATATTGAAGAGATGAAAGAATTAGTGATGCAAGGACCAACAGGTCACCCAGGAGTCAATTATATCATCAGGGATGATGGGAGAAGAGTTGACCTTAGATTTGCAAGGGATCCCTCATTTATTGCAAATTCACTAAGACCAGGGTTTGTTATCGAAAGACATTTGCGAGATGGGGATATTGTTCTGTTCAATCGACAACCAAGCCTTCACAGAATGAGTATCATGGCTCACGAAGTAAAAGTGATGCCGTATAAAACCTTCAGACTTAATCTCTCAGTATGCCGACCCTACAATGCCGACTTCGATGGGGATGAAATGAACCTGCATGTCCCCCAAAGTGAGGAAGCACGGGCAGAAGCGGCAATACTGATGAAAGTGCAAGAACAGATAAGCACGCCCAGATATGGTGGACCAATAATCGGCGCAATACAGGACTTCATCACTGCCTCTTACTTTATGACAAGACGGGGGACATATTTCGATAAAAGCGTAACTAGTGAGTTATTGACTACCGCAGGAGTTAGTGAAATACCAAAACCTGACAAAGTTGATGATGATGGCAACCCACTCTGGTCAGGAAGAACCCTTTTCAGTGCTCTCCTCCCCAAGACACTAAATTTCCAAATGAAAAACAAACTTTGTGAATGCAGTAAAACACAACCAGATGGGCAATGCTTAAAGGAAAATTGCCCAACCGATGGGTACGTCATCATCAGAAACGGGAAACTTATTGCAGGAGTCATCGATAAGAGTGGATTCGGTGCAGAAGTGCCAAATTCAGTTCTCCATAGAATTCTCAAGGAAAACGGTACTGACACCACAAGAATTTTCCTTGACGGCGTAACAAAAATGCTTGCCGCATATATTACAAGGAAAGGATTTTCAATCGGTGTAGACGCTGTTGAGGTGCCAGCAGAAGGCAAAGCCAGAATCCAGAAAGAAATAGAGGAGAAAAAGCAAGAGGTAGACGAACTGATCCAAAAATACCATGAAGGAAAGCTTGAACGAATACCAGGCAATACATTGGAAGAAACATTGGAGGCACATATCCAAGACATTCTTGCAAAAGCCCGTGATGAAGCTGGAAACATAAGTGCAGAATATTTGGGTATGAAAAATGAGGCAGTGATCATGGCAAAAACCGGTGCAAGGGGAAACATGATCAATCTTGCACAAATGAGTGCCTGTGTCGGTCAACAGTCGGTTCGTGGAAATAGGATCATGAGAGGTTACAAGAATAGGACATTGCCACATTTCAAACCAGGAGACCTTTCCGCAGATGCACATGGATTTGTCAATTCAAGCTTCAGATCTGGATTGACACCAATAGAGTTCTTTATGCATGCCTGTGGTGGACGTGAAGGATTGGTCGATACAGCAGTCAGGACAAGCAGTAGTGGTTACATGCAAAGAAGACTCGTCAATGCAATGCAGGATCTTGCATCACATTATGACCGAACAGTCAGGAACTCAACTGGGGAGATCATTCAATTCAAATTCGGGGAAGACAATGTAGACCCTGCAAAAAGCGATTTTGGAAGAGCTGTTAACCTTGACGTGATCTTGCAGAAAGTGCTGGATGAGGAATAGGAGGTAGAATAAAATGGCAAGAAAAAAATATCTGACATATAAAGAATTCAAAAACCAACTTGATGCATATTTGGCTCGAAAGGACAGGTTAGTCCCTGTGGAAATCATAGAGCAGTTGGAAGAGAAAGTCCTTAAGAGAGCTGAAGAAATTGCCAAAAAGAAAAACGTAAATCCAGCAGGCAAAACTTATATCACGCAAGAACAGCTCGACAGCCTGATGGAAGAGATAGTTAAAAATTATTTGATATACAAAGAATTCAAAAATCAACTTGATGCATATTTGGCTCGAAAAGAAAGGTTATTCCCTGTGGAAACCATAGAGCAGTTGGAAGAGAAAATCCTCAAGAGAGCTGAAGGAATTGCCAAGAAGAAAAACGTAAATCCAGCAGGCAAAACC
>WAKA01000170.1 GCA_015523565.1 Candidatus Heimdallarchaeota archaeon
ATCCTGTCACCTAACTCAAGAATTTCTGGGACATGGGAAACAATCAAAATTGTTTTCCCCTTATCTTTCAGTTCCTTGAATATTTGAATTATTTCCATTGAACTTTCTTTGTCAAGGTGCGCAGTTGGTTCATCTGCAAGAATTATATCGGCATCCATGATCAGACCCACTGCAATTTCAACCTTTTTCTTTTCACCGCCGCTAAGGCTGGAAACTTTTTCATCGAGAAGATGGCTTATCCCGAGTTTGGTGGTCATTTCTTCAACCTTTTCGTCGATATTTTCCGCATTGGCTATCAACAGTGGAATAGCAATGTTTTCGCGGACACTCAAGAAATCAACCAATCCGTCCTGCTGGAAGATAAATCCGATTGTTCTGTTTTTGTACTGTGCAAGCTCCTGCTCTTTCAATGATCCCAACAATTTCCCGTTCACAATAATCCTCCCACTTGTTGTTTCCAAAATTCCCGCGATGCACTTAAGCAGTGTGCTCTTTCCACTTCCGTTGCTTCCTGTGATGGTGACAAGCTCTCCCTTTTTCACCTCTAAAGACACATTGGAAACTGCAACTGCATCAACCCTGCCAGGGTAAACCTTGTAAACTCTTTCACAAACAATTATTTTTTCCATTTCTTTTCCTCCTGAAGGTAGAATAAGACGCTAATTGAAATACTGCAAAAAGCAGTGACAATAAAGAAAATGTTCTGTTTTACAACAATATCCCAATCTTTGGGATAGATTAAAGAGAATGCCGAAAACATCAATGCAGGAAATTGCATTATCAGTCCAAGTGTGATTATGCGTTTCACCAAAAATTTTTGTCTGATTATTGCAGATCCTCCCCTATAATTTAATTTCTTCTTTAATTCTCGGATAGCATTGATGTTAATTAGGTTCATTATCAATAATGGGGCAAAAAACAATTGAATAATTGCTAATTTCAGATACGAAGCATTACTTTTTTCTGGAGTGGAATAAATGAAAATTTGCTCCGTGCCGTATTTTGTGTATACCTCATCTTTTGCAAGTCCGTATTGCAATGAAACGTAAACATCCGAAAGATTCAGACCAACAGTGTCCAAAAGATTTGAGACAAGATTGTCCAGACCCTCAGAATCAATATTTTCTGACGCATCCACAAATATGCCAAAACTAGATGAAATGGCTGTTTCAATTTTGTTGGGATCATCAACAAATGGAAATATTACAACATCATTTTCAAAATTGGAAATTGCGAGTTTGTTAATAATTCCTACAATTTCATATTCCTGCATTTGTGTAGTAACGTTAGCAAACAATGAATAAGAAAAAATGATTTGCAACTTATCACCCACATGCAGAAACAAACGTTCTGCCAAATCAGAATCAATGATGATTCCCTCCCGTGCGGTGAATCTCTTTTCAATTGTGTTTATAGTCACTCTTGACTGAAGAAAGTTAAAAAAGATTTGGCGATCTTTTTTGACCATTTCCATAAATGATTGGGGTTCGACAAATACAAGTTGAAGACGTTCTCCCAGAAATTCTTCAATATAACCTGTGCTGTGTGAAAACACAGAAAAGTCATCAATATCAGGGACAAGATCTTTCAAATCTTTAAAGTCACTGTAGGTTAGGGTTATGTTTGCTTTTTGGGTTTGCGTTATTGTCACATCACCCAAAATGTAATTGTTCAAGGGATATCTATCAATGATATAACCTGATGCGAAAGTAAAAATCAAAAGATAAAGCAAAAACATTCTAAAAAATGGTTGTAACCCAAAAGACCTCCATGCCAACATATCTTCTTTTTTGGAAAATCGATCTTGTCTTTTCATGTATCGAATGGAGAGAAATCCAAGGATCGTAAAATCAAGAAATAAAATTAGTTCGTAAAATTCTCTTGGGAAGAAAACAAGATATACAATATAGCTTAAAGAAAGTAAAATCATGATTAAATAAAGGATTTTAGGAATTTTCAACTTGAAATGGAAGGGATTTTTGAAAGAGACGTTTGAGAAATGCAAATTAGCAACGCCAAAAACAAATAGTGAATTAGCCATCAATTGCACTTTGAAAATTTGGAAAATTGTGAAGATGGAAGTCTTTTCAACAAAAAGATTTACGAGACTAAGCAATGTGGCCGCAAGAATTGCAGATATTAGCCCGATTAAAATCACGAAGATGTAAACGCTAACAGTTTCAATTCTTTTAGAATAAGGTAATCCCCTGTTTTGGAAATTATCCCATACCTTTTTTTTTCGCCTTGAAGAAATATATCGAGCCAAAAAAATTGCTATTAATAAGATTCCCAAAAAATCAATCAAAGAGATATTATCATAATACTCTTTGGTATAATTGTTAATCAACACTTCCTTTGACAGAAACCAATTATTGATTGTACCTTCCAAAGTGAGAATGGGTTCCAATTCCTTTTCCAATACAGAATTGTATTTTTTGATTTCGTGACCCATAGCAGTCAGGAATTTGGTTTTCCATGCATATTTAACGGAAAATGAAAGGAATGTTGCATTTTCACTGATGTCAAACAAGTTCAAGATGGACAATGATGTCATTGCAAATTTTTGGATGCTTGAATGTAACTGCATGGTATATATTTCGTTCATTGCAGAAGGGAATTTGGAGAGTTCATAGTACTCATTGAAATCTTTTGGTTCAGCAATTAGTGTTTTGTTTTTCACATTTAAGGAAATTGATTTATTAAGAAAAGCCTTAGGAACAAAAATATTTTCTTGTGAAAATCTTGAAGAAAAGAAAATTACAAATGAATTGTTGTTGATGACAATTTTTGCACCAATGACAACAATAAATTCCTTGGAAAAAATGAAATCATTTTTTATCGTTTGATTTATCTTTTGAATCAACACATTAGGATGCAATAAATTGCCATCGAATTGTTTAACATAAGAAAAATGGGAAATATTGTTCAAATTATGAAGTTGTGTTTGATCTGTTGAAGGGAGCATGTAGTATGAAACGCTTGAGAAGAATAGAGAAAAAATTATCATGATTGAAAGGAACCCTTTTGGAAATTGCAAAAAACTGGTTTTCACAATGATTTTGATCAGTTTCAACATATGCGCTTTGTCCTGATC
>WAKA01000171.1 GCA_015523565.1 Candidatus Heimdallarchaeota archaeon
ATAACTGCCCTGTATGAATGGCTTGAAATCAATGACATTGCTGTTGTACAAGCTGACGACATTCCAAGGGCTCGTCATCATCTCCTGAATAAATTGGAGAAAAAAGAAAGTGAACCTGGTCATTTCCTGCCACAATCTATGCCTCGGGATTCTTCGCCATTTAACTACCAGAATATTGCAGAAATGACTTGGGAAGAGAAATCTGATTGATGAAAAAATAATTCATCAAATACACCCTGTATTAAATGGCGATTATGTATAAATGTATGAAAATTCCTTCTTGGTGCCTCTTCCTGTCGTGCTTTCAATTATTACCCGATGTTTGTTTTTGGCTATTATTTTTTTGGGAAAAATGAAAAATGAGAAAAAATGTTCCAGAATTTATTTAATAAACGAATACAATATTATGGATGATATGAACCGGAATGAAGTATTTGCAATATCAATGACATCCATATTGCTTCTATTGGCATTCGGCAACATTGTCTGGACAATTCAGAAGAATGCTACACTCAATCCCTCTACAAACACCCAATCATCCTCTTCTTCCAGTGGTGAAGAAAAAGGAGAAGATGAAGGGGAGCATGGTGATGATGACGAAGGTCATGATGATGGAGGATTCAACAATGGGGGGTCTGATTTTGAGGATCGAGACGATTTCGAAGATGACGATGATGATTAGGGGGTGGAATTTATAAAAATTAAGTCTTTGCCTTTAATCACAGTGGTTCTTGTTTATTTTATTGTAACCTTTACAATTATCATAGCGGATACAAAAAACCCAATGCCTGATTTCTCCCTTCAACGAACTGAATGCAATTCATGCCACGGCATTAGCCATCCTGGTCATGTTTCATTCACTGTTTCTCTAGAGGCTTCTGAAACAATACTGAATGGCACTGAAACTATTGTGACTGTCACGATAATTAACAAGGATTTTCCTCTTTCTTCTTCCAGCTTTACCTTGACGGAAACATCAAATTACCATTTAGCGACCTCTCAAACTGCAAAACGAAGCTTGGGGACAATTGGAAGGGGTAAGACGGTGACGGAAAAATTCACGATCATTGCCTCTGTCTCCACCAACACCTCCATTCCAATTCAAGGGGTTTTTGTTGGCACTGCAAGGGATCACAAAGTTCATACTTACAAACAGCAGGTGACAAAAAATGTTTTTGTCAGTGTTGTCCCTACACCTTTGTTGTTTGTTTCCTCAACATTTCCAAGTGGCACAACATTTCTCAAGGGTGAAAAAGCACAAGGTGTCTTGAATGTTTCAAATGTGGGGACTTTGGCAATGGACAATGTTGTCATCGAAGGAAAGGGCATAAAGATAAATGGCTCTGAAAAGATAACTCTTGCTTCTTTGAAACCCAAAGAAGTCAAGTCATTTGTATTGAGCGTTGACACGTCACAACCAGGAAATAAAATATTGAATGTTTCCTATTCTGGCACCTCTACCCGCAAAACATCAATCCAGATCACTGTTGTCACCCCTCCCCCAACTCCATTGCCTGTGCTTATTGGACGGGTTCTAGGGTATGCCGGCTATATTTTCCTTTTCGTTTCTGTTGTATTTGGGATTGCAAAAAGGCAATTGAAACGTTTCTTTTCAGGAAGAAAAATCAGGATATTACATGCTGACATCTCCAATATCGGCTTCACACTGGTGATTATTCATGCCATTTCGCTAGCCATTCCCAACTCCCCGTGGGCTGAAACTTACCTATGGTTTGACTTGTTTCCTGTTCATCTCCCAAATTCCCTGCAAACGCTTGGTCTGGAACTTGGAAGATTGGGACTTCTTGTCATGTACATTAGTGTAATAAGTGGGACTTACTTTTCGAAAATAGTTAAAAAATTTGGAAGGAAAGCGGGAATAAGAATTCATATGCTTTCATATATTGCATTGGTTGGTGGTGTTGTCCATGCAATCATTATCGGTGGTACTGCTTCAAAATGGTGGGTTACCTTTTTGTTGCTGGCAAGCCTTGTTGCCACTGTTGTTCTGAAATGGGATGACCAACGGCTTGCCAAACAGAAACGGGCAAAAAGAAAGGCCAAAAGGATCACTGATGAAAAGAAAACAATAAAACGGGTCCCTTCAATAAAAATTGCAACAGATGTCAGGACAGGATCCATGAAGACAATTGGCTTGCTCTGTTGGAAATGTGACACCTTGAATGATGACGATGCCAATTATTGCAAAAGGTGTGGCATTAAACTAGAAGGCATAATCTGCCCTTCATGCAATGCAAGAAACAAGAATGACGCAACGGTTTGCATTACCTGTTCAACGCCACTGCAAGGAGGAAACAAAAAATGAAATTTGATCGCAAGACTACTAAATTTGTTCTGTATATGTTTGTTGCCTTGACAATCCTTGACATTTTAGCTTATGGTCTCAT
>WAKA01000172.1 GCA_015523565.1 Candidatus Heimdallarchaeota archaeon
ACTTAGATGCGAATTGGAAAGTTTGAGAATTTTTTTATGGTCAGAACAGTTTACAAAAAAACTACAAGCCAATCTGCCACTATCATAATTGTAGGAATGATTTTTCTTATTATCACACCATATGTTGTAACTATACAATTTGAAAATGAGAAAATGAGGGAAAACTTGCAAGCAAATCCCCTTTATATCGCAACAAGTGCATACAATCAAACATTTGGAGCAAATGATTCTCAAATCATATCTGAATTTTCATCAGTCACGAAAATTTTTGAAAAATACGGGCAAAACACAATTGAGGAAAAAATGATGTTCTTTTCAAACCATGCCTTACAGTTTAATGACCTAAACCAATCTTACATGATAATTCTCACACCAAAACTACACGTCTCATCAAACAAAATCCCGGGATTTTATTCAAATGCATATGAAGAAAAAGTATTAATTGAAAAGATACAAACAAAATTCAACACGTCAATACCATTTGATTTGCAACCATTGGATTCAAGTAGCCAAAAGTCTATCGAGAATGTAGGACATTGGTTCTATAAGGGAGACAATATCATTGGCAATCTCACGGGAAATTTTGTTAAAGCAAGGGAAAAACCAAGAATGGAAAGGTCAGTCATTTCGTACAAATTTGTGGTTTTGCCTTGGGAACTAATTGATACTATAGAAAAATTCCCAAAAATATCAAATTCAACATTTTTCATGTTTCAAGCTCATCTTTCAGATCAATTTCTTGGTCGGACATTAGATGAAACAATTAAAGAGGTGGATGGGATTGTAAAACAAATAAAAAGGGATTTTACGTTGTTTAAAACCAATAGCCAGTCTGATTGGAGTTACATTGCATTCCCCCTGCAATATTCCCTTTATACCCTCAAGAAAGCAAACACAATAACTTCTGCATTTAATGCATATATAAAATTTATTTCAATGTTGATTTTGCTTTACATAGTGACATTTTTGTATTTCACTAGAGAAATATCCGCATTCAACAAAGCCGTGGGAAAAGTTCATTTAAGAGGGATGTCATCTAGAAAGATAAGAACATGGGGGTTTCTTTCATTTGCCATTAGAGTTTTCAAGACGATGTTACTTTTTGCAGGGGGTCTTGTTTTCATGTATTTCGGATATCATCTTAAGATCAGGTTTTTTCCTTATTTTTCATTGACTTCACTTAAAAATGTCATAGGAGAAATAATGGTTTTTTATATTTCGATATTGATTTTATGGGAAATAGCATCAGGCATTCAAAAATCGAGGTTCTCTAGACATTCCAAAAGAAAAAAGAAGAGGAAAAATCAAAAAAAGGATTCTTTCTTTGAAAAGGTACTCTTGAAATGGAAATGGAATAATTTCCTTTTGATTACAGCAGTGATTGTCATTTTACTGCCCATATTGATTGTTGCATTTCCAGTTCAAAAATTGGAAGGTAGTACGTTGTTAATTTTGATCGGGAGTTTGATTCCATTAGGATATGTTGGAATATTACAAAGGTCAGAAAAACTGACATTGAGATATATAAGACCCTATCAAAGCATTCGTCAGAAATTACAAAAAAAGAAGTTTATGAGACAATTGAAAATACACCTTGTTATCATACTGACCATCATTATGTTAGCGCAGCCCACACCCTCTTACGATTTTGACAAAAGAAAGCTAATGCCTGGGGATGTTATTTTCTCACAGATTAGCGTAGACGTAGAGGGAGAAAAGGGATATTTCAATTATTCAGAGATAATGGCATTACAGAGAAACACCAAAGTCAAGACAATCCTCCCTATCATGTATATCAAAAGTGCAGTTGAAACAGTTAAAAATCCCTTTGCAAGTGAGATTGTGCCTACATTTGTCATAGATTTCAAAATATTCAGGGAATTAAGTTCGTCATTTAACTGGAGGTCATATCAACCGTTCCAAATCGAGGAAATATGGAGGAAAAGTGAAAATACAACAAATGGAGTCATAGTCACGGGTTCTTTTGCAAGCCAATATGGTATCGCATTGGGTGATGTCATAAATTTGGATACGTTATTTTCAATACGTCTTAAACCCCTGCTTCAACAAAAATTTTCAGTAAAAGTCATTGGAATTGTATCAGAAATTAAACTTGCAGGATACAACATCTATACGTCATCCCAGATTTATTTTCCATATGCTTTATTTCAGGAAAAATTGCCATACGGGCAAAACATGACAAATGGTTTTGCATTAAAATTCACAGATGGTATTGATAATGCAGAAAAAGCAGCCAGTGTAATCAAGGAGCTTGAAAATCAGATTGCAGAATCATTTGAATTTGACAAAGCATCATTGTTTACAACTGCCTCATTTGATCCGAAGAGAACAATCGAGATTGAAAACAAATGGGGATTTTCATCAAATGAGTTAATCTATATGACATCGGTTGTAAGATTGAATAATTTTTTCAATCACCTGATACTATTTGGAATTGTCCTGCCCACCATTTTTGTTTCGGAAACGGATATTAACAGAATAACATTGCAACTATTGAATTTACGTGGTTTAAAGAAAAAAGAGTTCATCGATAAGTACATCAAAACTACACGAACGTGGATAATAATGTCAGGGATTGGACTGCTTTTCCTTTATGCGGCAATCAGAACAATGATGCTAATCAAGGAATATACATTCCTGCCACCATATCCATGGCTTTTTGAATTGAATTTATTAAAAAGTGCAGGGTGGATAGGTATATTTTTAGGAGTTTCCATTCTGGGTTTCCAAAGAAAAGTCAAATCATTTGGATGTGAAGAAAATGAGTAAAGGTTATATCAAGCTAGAAAAAGTGTATAAAGTGTTTGGCGGAAGAACAGATTCTGTTGCACTTTCAGACGTGTCCCTATCAATCGGGAAAGGAGAATTCGTCCTCTTGACAGGACCAAACGGCAGCGGGAAGTCAACCCTCTTGAAATTGATTCTTGCAGAACATGTGCCGACAAGCGGCAGGGTCATTGTTGACAAAAAAATTGTCCATGAAATGTCTGAACAAGAACTTTCAGAATATCGAATAAGGAAGGTCGGAATGATATTCCAAGATTTCGGACTGATTGATTTCATGACGGTCAGGCAAAATCTGGAGATCCCGATGATCATAGCGAATACACCTAAGGAGGAAAGGCAACAGAAAGTTGAAGAAGTGGCTGAACGGCTGTCCATAACACATTTGCTGGATTCAAAAGTCTCCACACTCAGCGGAGGGGAAAAGCAACGGACATCAATTGGAACAGGGATAATCAATGACCCAGAAATCATCTTGGCAGATGAACCCACAGCGAACATTGACAGAGATGGAAGGAATGAAATATCCGAATTTTTCAAGGAGATGAAGGAAAGGGGGAAAACCATCCTTTTGGTGACACATGAAACAAACCTGTTCGATAAGTACGACAGATTCTTGAAGTTTGACAAGGGTTATCTCATCGATGAAAATGGTGGTTGAATTGAAAAGAAACAGCCTGATTTTCCGTTCTGTCTTGACCAGCCAAATACGCAGGATTGCAAATCTGGGATTGTTATTCATTGCAATGTATCTGCTTCTTTTTGTTTTGATGGAGGGATATGTAGCTGAACGAAACAGGCAATTCTACGAGAAGTTGGACGATACGCCACAGGTAATATTTGTCGGATCAACACAATATAGCACCGCATTGATGGATAAATTGGACAGCCTTCAAAATTCAGTTGGAAATATTGTATTGATTGCATTTTCCCTTAGAGTGCAAGGAGGAGCAATTTTATATTTACCACATCTTTCAAACCCTGCTGTCTCAAAATGGTTTTTAGAAGGGAAGGGCACCTCACTTTTTGAGTGGACAGGAATTCCGACAAGAATAATTGATATCAAACCAATTAAAGACATGCCAAAAAATACACAGAAGATAAAACCCAGCCTATCAATTTCAATGAAGTTTTCTAAGCAGGATTTGGATCAAAGCATGTTCAGCATCTCAAAAAATATACAGGGCAAAATCAAGTTGGTTGAAAGATTTCTGACTTCAAATAACATAAAGTATTGGGAAAAAAACCAAATCAAAGAAATGGAACAAGAATTCATGCCTCAAGAAATATACTTGAAAGAAATGATATTGGCAACCATAGCATTGTTCTTTCCAATCATCATATCTGTAATTTCCGTACAACTGAAAGAATTAAAGAAAAAAGTAGATCAAACCATCGATGGACTTGCAAAACGAGGATTTCAGAAAAGTGGAATTACAGGGATTATGACATTGTATACAATAATATTCATGCTTATCATGACAACCATCCCTGCTGCATTGTTTTATTTTTATCATAGGAAAAGTCCACTTAGTCTCGAAGTGGAAATGCTACATTTTGCACTTGTCTCCATTCCAGTTGTGTTTCATTACTTCAATGAATCAGTTGCCCCATACCTGAAATATACAAAAAAATATGTTGTACTTTTTGTTTATTCAGCACTGCTTTTGACGATGTTCATGGAGATAGTTTTCTTGGGCTATCCGAAATATTCAACAATATTGATAATGCTATGCACATACCTACTACTTATAACAGTTCTGGACAGAATACTGTTCAAGCTGTCCATTAAAATCATCAATAGCATTTCAAAGCCAAGTCATTTTTCATTCGTTTTTTCAACAATGACCATTGAGGCACTAAAGGCAAAAAAACTGAAAAACCATGTCCGAACTTTTTGGGCAAGCCTTTTGTTGGTTATGATAATTGCCCCATTGTTGATTGCCCCCTCATTCAAGTTTGATGGCAGTTGGGGGTCACTTACCTATCAGGTGTATGGAACATACGATATGTTTGATGAATGGAAATCAAAGACAGAATTGGATCAGCAAGAAATCAGTGCATTAGGGATTGTGGACTTCAACATTGCAATAGAACAAACAGCATTCGAAATGGGGATTTTCTTAAACCCAGAAAAAATAACACCAGGTTACAGGAATATCAAGGATAACAATGGACAAATCATTTCAATCGCCGCCAGCAAACGGTTCCTGTCTAAAACAGGATTGCTTGTTGGGGATGTGATCAAAATCAAGCTGGCAGACCAGACAATGGCTATTGAAATCAGCAAGACCTTTGATTTCATTTACCCCTTCTCTTTTGGGGAATTGCATCTTATAGACGTCTATACAACAGTATCAGAGTTGGAAAATGCCAAATTTCAAACAGGACAGTTGCCCTTGACATACATCGGATTCGCGAAAAGACCAAGCAACAAGGCAACAATCGAAAGAAACTTGTTTGAAACATTTGGGAACTATAAGGAGGTCAGTTTCCAGACAACAAAAAATACAAGCCCAATCTCATTTATTGCCGCATTCAAGAATGTTGATACAATAACATCAGTAATCATGTTCATTTTTGGGATAATCCTAGTTTCTATTTGGACAAGGATTTGGGAGAGCATTGAAAAAGAACAAAAATTCATTAGGTTAAGAGGGCAAAAATTATCAAGAAAGTTATTTGTAATGCCATATTTTGCATTTTCACTAGGCTCAGTTATCGTAGCAAACATATTCCTCTTCTTTTTCATTGGAACGACCTCAACAAAAGATCAGATACGTTATATCTTTATGGTACCTCTTTCGTTTGCAACATGGTTTTTAAAATACAATATATTTATTTTGGGACTTTTTGTATCAGCATGGTTCCCAATTGCCTTGAAAACAGGAAACACATATGTTTCTTGAAACAACAAAAATATGCATTATTTTATCCAGGGATTTAGAGTGGATATCCTCTTTCAACATGCACGATGCGGTTAGTTTTTTGTTTTACCATGTCACAATGACATCAAATTAAAAAAACAATACACCACTTAAGGTTTCAAACCATTTCGATAAATTTTAAATATTTGTGACAGTAAATTATCACTGTGCTGAAAGGACTATATTTCGTAAGTGAATCCGGCAATCTCATCTCCTATGTCCTTTTGGATGAAAACGTCCCAACCGAGGAACACCTATTTTCCGCCTTTGTCACAGCTCTTGAAGGTTTTT
Source organism: Candidatus Heimdallarchaeota archaeon (assembly GCA_015523565.1). GTDB lineage: Archaea > Asgardarchaeota > Heimdallarchaeia > Heimdallarchaeales > Kariarchaeaceae > WAKA01. Next base: position 6,024 of record WAKA01000172.1, read on the forward strand.
CAAAAGAAACGCTGGGTTCACATTTCAAAGGCATGCGGTTTGAAAGGGAGAAAATAATCGTCCACTTCAATCGCGTCTATACAATAGGGATATTCACTGATGATGAATTGGACTCTGCTGCAAACAGAGTTCTTGCTCTTGCAAACGAACACTTCATTGAAATGTTTGGGAATGAAATTGACAGCCATCATTTCATTGATGCATCACCACATATCATGCCAATTCTCGAAAAATCATCAACTGTCAAGGTATCGCCACGCAGAATTGGGCTATTTGTAGGATTAATGACCATCGCATGTCTTGTGATCCTCATGTTCCCCAAGCTCTTCCAATCTGAGGGGATACTTCTGGTATTGTTCCTATTATTGGGATTAGCGGGAGGATTCATGATTCCCCAAAGGTGGTGGGCCACCCTGCTCGCGTCAATTTTGGTTAACCCCCCAGCATTCCTACTGATCTACAATGGGTTTACATTCTTTTATGCCGATTATTTTGCTGTGTATTTCATTTTCATATTCGTCATGGTTTCCTTTATTTTGGATCGCAAAAAAATCAGCAAAACTCCAGTACCACACATTCCATTCATTTCAAATATTTTTTAACCCATTTTACATTTGCAAAGACATACCAAACAAAAATCCCTCAAACTTGAAAGGAGGGGGTTACAAGAGTTTATATTATTTACTGCATAATCTAGTGTAGGAATGAGTGTTACTCAAAGGGTCTCCCAACTTGAAAGCATAATGGCCCAACTTGCCTATGCCCAAATGAAAACTGAAATGGTCGTCCAGAACCTTGCAAACGAAATGAAAGAGTTCAAGGACGAGATGAAGGATTTCAAGAACAGTGTGAATGAATTCAATAGCAACATGAACAAAAAATGGGGCGAGCTCGCCAACAGAATGGGAACCATTGTTGCAGACCTGATCTATCCCAACCTTCCCCACCTGCTCCAAAAGACGTTTTCCTTGGAAGAGCCTCGGAATGTGGCAACGAACATCAAGAGGAAACTGAAGGAGAAAAACCTCCAAGGAGAGGTGGATATGATTGTTGAATTTGAGCAGATGGTGTTCATCAACGAAACAAAATCTAGTCTCAATGCAGAATATATCGATAAGTTCAGATGGTTCATGGACGAAAAGTTTCACCTATTGTTCCCAGAATTCAACAACAAGAAGGTCGTCCCTGTCATGTCTTCATTGAATATTGACGAGAAACTCATCCCAAAGCTGACAGAATACAAAATCTTTGCTGTGCATGTGTTCGGGGACATCCTCACCATCAAGAATTTGGATGAGGTCAGAGGAGAATACGGATTATAGTTTATTTCAGCTAAAAAAAAGTTTGATCAACCACAAGAATATGCATGATCATAATGTGAAGTAACCCTAGGATTGAAACCAGCCTCAGCAATACCAACCACCAATGAAAATATGAAAAAAATTTCTTAACTTTTTATAAATTAAATCTTGAAAAGAAGCTGTTACAAGAGTTTATATTATTTACTGCATAATCTAGTGTAGGAATGAGTGTTACTCAAAGGGTCTCCCAACTTGAAAGCATAATGGCCCAACTTGCCTATGCTCAAATGAAAACTGAAATGGTCGTCCAGAACCTTGCAAACGAAATGAAAGAGTTCAAGGACGAGATGAAGGATTTCAATAACAACATGAACAAAAAATGGGGCGAGCTCGCCAACAGAATGGGAACCATTGTTGCAGACCTGATCTATCCAAACCTTCCCCTCCTGCTCCAAAAGACCTTCCAGTTGGGAGAGCCGTTGAATGTGGCAAGAAATGTAAAAAGAAAGCTGAAGGAGAGGAATCTTCAAGGAGAGGTGGATATGATTGTCGAATTTGAGGAGTTGGTATTTATAAATGAAACAAAATCAACCCTCAATATGGAACACATCATCAGATTCAGACAATTTATGGATGAAAGATTCCCCCTGTTATTCCCAGAATTCAACCACAAGAAGGTAATCCTAGTTATGTCATCATTGGATATTGACGAGAAACTCATCCCAACCCTGACTGAAAACAAGATTTTTGCGATCCACATCTTCGGCGACATCCTCACCATCAAAAATTTGGATGAGGTAAGGGATGAGTACGGACTATAGCTTTTGTAACAGTGAAATACATATTATGAACAACTTTCATTGATTGAGCAAAAGTACTTCAGTTAAATGCATATTAGGTCATCCCCAATATAAATATCCAAGCGGAAAACAAGTTTCATACATTTCGTTTCCGAATAAACCATCCGAGAAATTAGACGAATACGATTGACAAAAAATGAATAACTAAAGAGGACACCACTTCATTACCTTTCAAAGAGACCCTCTCGAAAAAATTGAGGAAAACCAAATATTGAATCCTTTTAATAAAAATAATTGAGAAAAAACTGTGTGAAAGAATAAAACCATGGCGAGAAAATTAAAACAAAAAATTACATGAAATGTAATTTGCAAATTTTGAGTCTAGTTAATACTGAACCAAACCGTAACCGCTGTACGCTGTCCAAGCCGAGGTGCCGAACTGATACGCCATGCTGTGAAGCAAGCCACGAATAGTGGCGTCACCCATGTCATAGAACCCACCAACAGGAAGGTGACCATATTCGGCAATCAACAATGCAACAACACCACTGACATGGGGTGTCGCCATCGAGGTGCCAGCCCACATGGCATAGCTGCCATTCAAGAAGGTGGATACAATGAATTCACCAGGAGCAACCAGCTCAAGGTATGGGGCTGTATTTGAGAATGTGCTCACACGATCATACATATCGGTTGAACCCACTGCAATCACCTCTGAATAGGCAGCTGGCCATGTGTCTCCTTCAAGGGTGGTTATGTCGCCGTCTCCTCCGTTGCCTGCCGCTGCGACAAGAACTACGCCATTATCATAGGCAAACTTGATCGCATCATACACGTACGACGGAGGTAACTCTCCTTGCGAGTCAAAGGACATTGAAATGACATCCGCATCGTCTTTGGTGCCCAAAATCCCATCAGGACCATATACCGCAGCGTAAATACCATCAGCAAACCATTGGTACTCGCCAACCATGTCCCGACCTGCCAAAACCTTGATGCCATAGATTTCAGCACCTGAGGCAACACCTGCAACGCCAAAACCATTGTAGGATGCTGCAATTGTGCCTGCAACATGAGTGCCATGACCTGTCTCATCTTTGACACCTGTACCCGTGGCATCATAAACCCATGTTACTTTGCCAGCAAGATCGGGGTGTGATGGATCGATTCCGGTATCCAAGACTGCTATTTGGACACCTTCCCCGCCGACTTCATAGTCTCTTACAACTCTGTCGACACCCCATGGAATCTCTCCATCACGAACACCCAAGTTGATGTGCGAAAGGATGAAATCACGTACTTCAGTCTCACTCCATTTGTTCTTCACTTTTCGAATGTCGTGCTTTACTTCCTTGAAATCATGTTTGAATTCTCTCAGACCATCCAGGAAAGCACGGACATTTGACAACTCCTCACGAATAGCTGATTTGTCATCTGAATTCTTCAACTCATGCCTCAAGTACTTGCGGTATGCCTTTGCCCCTGATTTGATGTCTTTCAGCATTAATTTGAACAAATGATAAAGGTCTTTCAGACCATGGCGTACCTCTTTTGCTGAAAAATCATCACCAGTGGACCAGAACGGTGTGCTCCAGAAAGCAGTGCTCCAAAATGCGGTGCTCCAGAACGGGGTACTCCAGAAAGCAGTGCTCCAAAATGCGGTGCTCCAGAACGGGGTACTCCAGAAAGGCGTGCTCCAGAATGGGGTACTCCAGAACGGTGTGCTCCAGAAAGGCGTACTCCAGAACGGTGTGCTCCAGAAAGGTGTACTCCAAAAGGCAGTACTCCAGAAAATCGTGCTCCAAAATGCGGTACTCCAGAAGGGAGATGCCTTTGTCAATGTACTCCAAAAGGCTGAGCTTTCCATTGCAGTACTCCAGAACGGGGTACTCCAGAACGGCGTGCTCCAGAATGGTGTGCTCCAAAACGGCGTGCTCCAGAACGGGGTACTCCAAAAGGCAGTACTCCAAAAGGCAGTGCTCCAAAAGACGGTACTCCAGAATGCAGTGCTCCAAAATGCACTATCAGTTAATGCAGTTGACCAATATGCACTGTTTTGGTTTATTGTTGACCAAAATATGTCTGGATTGAAATTAGTGCTCCAAAAGGCTGTGCTCCAAAAAGCAGTGCTCCAGAAAATTGTGCTCCAGAAGGCAGTACTCCAGAAGACAGTGCTCCAGAATGGTTGTCCAGTCAAGTCTGTACTCCAGAAAGGAGATCCTTCAAAAATAGTGCTCCAAAAGGGTGCACCAACAACATCGGTACTCCAAAAAGCTGTACTCCAAAAGGCAGTACTCCAAAAGATTGTACTCCAGAATGGGGTACTCCAGAATGGGGTACTCCAGAAGGCATCATTGTTGATAAGAGTACTCCAAAACGCTTGAGCATCAATCCCATTTGTGCTCCAGAATGCAGTGCTCCAAAAGGGAGTGCTCCAAAAAGCATCATTTTGTAAGAGAGTACTCCAAAATGCTTGGGCACTGAAAGTTGACCAAAATGCGGCATCCTGCATCAATGTTGACCAAAATGCTTGAGCATTGAAACCAGTGCTCCAAAAAGCGGTGCTCCAAAAGATTGTACTCCAAAAGGCTTGAGCATTAAGATCTGTTGACCAAAATGCTTGGGCATCCATTTGGGTAGACCAAAAGGCCTGAGCATCAAATTGAGTGGACCAGAAAACAGTGGACCAATATGCCGTTGACCAAAACGGCGTGGCCCAAAAGGGGTCAGACTGAGTCAATGTTGACCAGAAGGCACTACCCTCATTTGAAGTTGACCAAAAGTATGTTGACCAAAATGGATCAGCCTGCAGGGTTGACCAGAAATATGTCGCCCAAAATGGATCAGACTGAAGAGACGTTGACCAAAAAGCGTCAGACGTCATATCAGTCGACCAAAATAGGCTACCTCTAGTCAAGGTAGACCAAAAGGCCGATGCGCCCACATCAGTCGACCAAAATAATGAGTCCTGTACTGGTGTTGCCCAAAAGGGTTGGGATTGAAATGCAGTTGCCTTGAATCCTCCATTTTGAGCGTCAGTCAAAGGGAAGGCTCCCAAGACAAGTATTAGAGTTATCAGAAGAGTGAAGGTTTTGTCACGTTGCAATGATTCACCTCAGCATAGCTGTTATTATAATATTTGAAAT
>WAKA01000173.1 GCA_015523565.1 Candidatus Heimdallarchaeota archaeon
GGAGTTTCAATCCTATTTCTAGGTTTTAGGCTTTCGCGACTGCAAACACTTTGTCATACATGTCATGCAAAAAAGACAGTTTCAATCCTATTTCTAGGTTTTAGGCTTTCGCGACTACGGGTAATTCTTTATTCCCAGCCGTTCTACATAAACGTTTCGAATCACGTAATGTACATTGCACCGTTTTGAACAGAACCACTTTCAGCCGTTCTTCTCTTTGTTTTTGAGGGGTGGTACTTGTTTTCAAATATTGGTCGTAACTGCAAGGTGGTTTTTTCTTGACATGCTGCTGAATGCGGGTTACGACAAGATCATGGGAAAAACAAGGGAGGACAGAAATAGATCATCCAAGGACTTCTTTTGGATATACAAAATCTACGATCTCCCCTGCATTGCAAAAAAAAAAGAATGAGCGGGGCAGGATTCGAACCCGCGATCAATTGGACCCAAACCAATCATGTTGCCAAGCTACACTACCCGCTCGTAACGACACACTTCATTCAAGTGGCTGTCAAACATCTATTGAAATTGAATACATAAATATCCTTTGGAAGGGACACTCATTATTTCAAATGATTGTGTCAAACTTGAGCTTTGCTGTAAATTGCCTCCAATACACTTATGTGTATATTTTTTCCAATCAATGTTTATATTTGCCATGTTTAGGTTGGGGCTATGGAAACTCCCCGCGTTTGTATTATCGGTGCCGGACCTTCTGGCATTGCCGCAGGAAAGCATTTATTGCAGGTTGGGTTGAAGAATTTCGTCATCTATGACAAGGGTCGTGAAGTTGGTGGGAATTGGGTATATTCTCCAGATCCTGATCATTCAAGTGTCTATGAGACATCGCATATCATAAGTTCCAAGCGACTGTCGCAATACCATGATTTCCCCATGCCCGAATGGTATCCTGATTATCCAGGGCATAAGTTGCTCAAACAGTATTTTCAGAACTATGCAGATCATTTCGGCGTTACGGATTACATTCAGTTCCAAACAGCAGTTGAGAAAGCGGTTGTCGATGATGAGGGTCATTGGTCAATTACGTTGAGCAATGGGGATGTTGAGGAATTTGACTACTTGATTGTCGCAAACGGTCACCATTGGAATCCCCGATATCCCGATTTTCCAGGGGAGTTTGAAGGGGAGACAATGCACTCGCACTATTACCGAACCAATATCCCGTTCAAGGACAAGAGAGTCTTGGTCGTCGGAGGGGGAAATTCTGCATGCGACATTGCTGTCGACATTTGTAGGTTTGCGGAAGTCACACGGTTGAGCTGGCGACGAAGCTATTATATCCTTCCTAAACTGATGTTGGGGATGCCTCCCGATGTGCTGAATGCAAAGGTTCTATGGATACCCGAATGGTTACGGACAAGGTTGCTGGCATTTGTCTGGAGGATGACTGTAGGTTCATACAAGGACTATGGGCTTCCAAAACCAGATCACAAGCTTTTGCAGACCCATCCGATCCTGAACACCCTCTTATTGGAAAGGCTCCGTCATGGGGATATTGAATACCGTCCCAACATTGAGAGGTTTGAGGGCAAAAATGTGGTCTTTGTTGATGGAAGGGTGGAAGAGTATGACACAATCGTGTTTGGTACGGGGTACAAGATCAGCTATCCCTTTTTTGATTACCCTGAGCTTGATTTCAGTGAAAAAAATTATGTTGACCTCTACCTGAAAATGTTTCATCCGAAATTCCCGACCCTCGGCATCATAGGACTTGTCCAGCCCCAAGGCTGTATTTGGCCCCTATCGGATACACAAGCCCAGATCATGGCAAATTATATCGTTGGGAGGTACAAATGGCCCAAGGACATTGAACGGCGTATCGAGAAGGACAAAAGGAAGACCTTGAAAAAATACATAAATACACCGCGGCATTCCACAGAGGTGGATTATCACACGTTCCAGAAACAACTGTTCAAGGAAGTCCCCAAGTCTGCCCCGAAACACTTCTCACAAACATGAGTATAATTTTTCTCAACTTTTACTTCAATTCCCAAAAATATTTTTATACTGAATTTTGAACTGTTAATTGCTCGGTAAGGGAGTATTCTTCCAGTAAGTAATGACTGTTTCAATCCTATTTTTAGGTTTTAGGTTCTCGCGACACCACGGCTGATTTTCTAAATTCAGCCATTCTTCATAAAGGTTTCGAACCACGTAGTGTATATTGCACCGTTTTGAACTGAACCACTTTCTGCCTTTCTCCTCTTTGTTTATGAGGGGTGGGTTTTGTCCGTCTCTTTCATGTCGTTGATGATGTTCTCAATTAAGTCACAGAGATCTAGAAATTGTTTCCTGTGATGGAGCATGGAAATGGCTATGCCTTTGATAATTTCTTCTTTTGCATTGCCATCCAATGAGACACCGTCAAGGTTATCCTTGAAATCGGAAGGTTTCACAGTCCCCCCTGCAATGGAAGAATAGACCACCTCATCGACCACCGTCCTGAATGGTTCCATAAGATCAAGGGACAGGGATTCCCTGCCGGCTCTAGGAGTATGCAATAGCCCAAGATAGGGATCCAGGCCGAAAGAGATGATTGTAGAGTCGACATATCCCTTCAGAACTGCGTATCCATAGTTTAACATTGCATTGACTGCATTTTCGGCGGGTTTCCGGCTTCTTTTCTCAAACGACCATTGTATGTCCGAAAAGTTCTTGTCCATTTTTGACCAGTACTCTTCCGCCACCATTGCCTCCTTATTGAACAGCGATGTCCGCCAATCATTGGTGGGGTGGGGATTGAATGGGGTTTCCAAGGTCATCCCAAATTTTTCCAGCAGGTTCCTTTTGGCGGAGACTGCCAGATGCAGGATCCTTGTCGCCTGCTTGAAGGCAAATTCTTCTTCTGTGAAAATTCGGTATTGCATCCTGCGCAGGTTGGCCATTTCCGGTTCCCTGCTTTCTTGGATGAGCAGGAGCCTGCTGTCCATCCATTGGAATAACACTGGTCGGGAGAATGCCTTGATTGCACAGGGGCTGAGATTGCTTTTGAGAGGCAGGATCATTCGGCAATCCTTGTGGGCGAATTTCGGGTGCATGATGGGAAAAAGGTTCACAATCTTGAGATAATTTCCCATTGCCGTTATTGTTGCGGAAATACCTTGGATATAGAAGGTTTTTGTCAAAAATTCCCCTCCAATGCAATAAACTTATATTGTCGCTAAATTAACATTTTGGTTAGCAAATAGTCCAATGGGGGCTATGGGATGCTAATTGTGAACTATAGTGTGATTTTAACGGAAGAGAAGGTTGTCAACCAATATTCACGGAAAGTGCCTTATGAGTATTGCCTGACATTGATGGACATGCAGACTTTGGGGGTTCAACATTTCTTCATTGAAAAAATGCTTGGCCTCAAGCTGGAACTGGGGTCAAGGCGGTGCCTTGTTTGCTTGGCTCCTTCGACAGGGAGTCCTTGCATGCATTGCAGGGCAATGGTTTCCTTGGATGAGAACATATACAGGACTCGTCAGAAATGCAACTATCTGGAGGAGGATTCACCCTTGGTTTCCATGGGGAGATGCACTTGGGAATCGTACCCCTGCGGCTATTCCGAGAACAGGGATATATGTCATTCTCCCTACATGCTTTATATAGGTCGTTTCAATTCCCTTCTGAAAGTGGGAATCACTAAAGGGTCACGGGGTAAGTATACACGTATCCTGGAACAGGGATTGAATGAGGCGATGGCAATACACCCTATAGACGGATTACCACAGGCACTTGAATTGGAGGCATGGGTATCAAGACATTTTGGCATTCCCGACAAACTGACCCGCGACGAGAAAGTCAGGTCATTCACTGAGAGAGGGGAAATCTCATGGCAGAAGATAGTGGACTGGACAATGGAAAGTGGTTTCAGTGTCGATCATTTCGTAATGTATCCCACATTGACACTGAACCAACTACAAAAACTGTCTCTTGATGAGAACATGGTCTTGGAAGGATTGGTCATCTGGATACAGGGGAATTGGATTGTGCTTGCCATTGGCAGGCAATTCTATGCATTGGATGCCAAGGAACTGATCGGCTACGAATTAAGGGGGTTTTCAACATGGGAAGTCTCCTGATACGTGAACAAAAGACCATTGGGGTCAGGAAGGGATCATTGATCATAAAGCCGCTGATGAGAAAGAGTGCCATCTCAAAGGCAGGAAAGTTCTTGGAGACAATGATGGATGACACAACCATTGAAACACACCAGCAGATGTCCATGGAAAACATTGATGAGATTTTTGTCATTGACACCGAGGTCAAGCTTTCGTCAGCCACCCTTAATGAGTTTTCAAAACGCATCATACCCATCTACTGGATTGAAAAGGGGAAAGTGACGCGAAAATTGACACCTGTCCCCGCCCATGGTTCAGTCAAGTCGCGTGTGGCACAGGAAAAAAGTCCCGCAAAGCTGGAGAATTTCCGACCGATTGTCAAGAAAACCCTTGCAGGTCTACGAAAACAACTCAGAATCAAGACAAGACCAATATACCATAAGATGGAAAAATTTATGCAGACACCTGAGGTTTTCCCTTTTCTGCGTCAGTTGAAAGCCTTCCTCTTGACAGCCCCAGACCCAAATTCTGCTTTGGATGAGTTCCTTACCATGTCCGACAGACCACCCCCAAAAAAGTTGCAGGAAATCTCTGCAGGATATTACTCCAACCAATTGCGACTGTTGCTTGAATCCATGCTCCAGTGCATAGTGGGATTTGAGACAACAATTGCAGGATTGCTCCCAAGAGGGAATGGGTACCTATATCCCACATTACTGGAAAGCATGATGGTTGAACTTGAAACGGAATACATTGATTTGATCCTGCACAAGTTCCAGACGGAACAGAATGCTTTACAGGCATTCTTCCATCAAATCCAAGGCAGAAAACTCAGAAGAAAGGTCCAAGTGGCAACCACCACCTATGCCCAGCACTGCCTCAATCAACAGGAGCTCAAAAATCCCCTTTTCAAGAGATGATACTATGGAATGGATCGTAACGTATGACATATCTGAAAATGACGTAAGAGGTGACGTATCGGATTACCTCATATCAATGGGCTTCCTCAGGATACAAAAAAGCGTGTTCTCAGGCAAGGCAAAAAAAGCCAAGCTCAAGGAAATGAAAATAAGGCTTGGAGAGATCATTGCAGACACTGACGGAGATGTGCTGTTCATCAAGCAATGCAAATCCTGTTTGAATTCACAATTCCATGTGGAACCAGCTTCATCCATGACAAGGGAAAGCAAAAGAAAACCAAGGATTGAAAAACAAGAGACAGGAACCTTTTGTCTCCCCCCATCACCCTTCCCACAATTGACTGCCACAGACATTGCAGACTTCCTCTTGTCCCAAACCTTCAAACCCCACTGGACAGTTCTCAAAAAAACCAAAAGACAGAAGTCCAAAAGGAGAACACAAACCCAAGTGATCAATGTGACAGACTTGGTGATCATTGAATGATAAGCGCAGAACAACTTAGGCAATACTTTTACTGTCCTCGAAAGATTTATTGGCGAGATATCGCACGGCTCCCCCATATCACCCCATTGCTTATGAAAAAGGGGGCTGACTTGCACCATGCCAAGGAAAAACGGAATTACCAATATGCAAACGCCCTGAAAACCCATCGTGAGGTCTATCTCTCTGATACAGAACTAAACCTCAAAGGCATTGCAGACATTATTATTGAATACAAAGGCTTCCTGAAGGTGGCAGAGATCAAACTGTCCCTTCCCACCCCCATCCCCAAGGGATACATCGCCCAATTGGCCGCACTTGGCATCCTTGCAGAGAGACAGTTCAACAAACCAGTCACCCACCTCGTGTTCCTCTCTGATCACGAGGAAGAACTCCCCTACTCCGAAAAAATACGTTCTGAAGTGATGCAGGCAATCCAAGAGGTCAATGCCCTTTACAAGAACGGACTCCTCCCGCAAAAAACACCGATCACATCCAGATGCGAATATTGTGAATACAAGAAAATCTGCCGATAAAATCCACCCCCAAAAAACAAAGAGAAGAACGGCTGAAAGTGGTCCTGTTCAAAACCGTGCAATGTACATTACGTGATTCGAAACCTTTATGTAGAACGGCTGAGAAGAAAGAATCACCCGTAGTCGCGAAGCTCTAAAACCTAGAAATAGGATTGAAACAAAAAGCTAAAAAAATACGAAACATATTCTCAAACATTTGGTCGCGAAGCTCTAAAACCTAGAAATAGGATTGAAACTTAAGACCCGTAAAAATGAGCCAGTGTGCCCGGTTTCGTCGCGAAGCTCTAAAACCTAGAAATAGGATTGAAACTCCAGTTGGTGATGACTTGTATTATGATATAATTGATAGTCGCGAAGCTCTAAAACCTAGAAATAGGATTGAAACTTAACATTAACAATTCCAATGTTAGTAGTTATATTAAGTCGCGAAGCTCTAAAACCTAGAAATAGGATTGAAACATCACTTTCAGGTTCATCATTTGAGCTAATTCGATAATTGTCGCGAAGCTCTAAAACCTAGAAATAGGATTGAAACGTCATTAATGTTTTTAATTTCTCAAGCATTCTAATTAATGTCGCGAAGCTCTAAAACCTAGAAATAGGATTGAAACCGCATACCTGCATGGGAATCCGTTGCCACCTGTCACGAGTCGCGAAGCTCTAAA
>WAKA01000174.1 GCA_015523565.1 Candidatus Heimdallarchaeota archaeon
AATACGATGTTAGTTCATTTTTCACTATAAGAAACATTGATCTTGACGGAAAAACAGAGAATTCAAGAATAAGGAAGCTTAATTCCTAAAAATTAAAACATTTAATATTTTGAGTGTTCATAAGGTTGAGTTTTTTAAAAATGATCATTTTATTATTATAGAATTGTTGATGATTTGAGGCATGATTAATGATGACAGAACAAGTTAATTTGGACAAGATGATTAAGGAAATTCAAGAGCGTTTTCATATTGTTGGACGAGAAGTTGAATTAAGAAAATGTCTAGCTGCAAAACTGGCAGGAAAACATTTATTGTTAGAAGGAGATGTAGGAGTTGGAAAAACAACATTAGCACATGCAATTGCCAGTTATTTTTCACAAAATCTTGAACGTGTTGATGGAGATGAACGATACAATGCAGCAAGATTAGTTGGGCATTTTGATCCTCCAATGGTTATGCAAAAAGGTTATACTTGGGAATCTTTTGTTGTTGGACCATTGGTAAGTGCAATGCAAAAAGGTTCAATCCTGTTTTTGAATGAACTGAACCGAATGCCAGAAGGGACACAAAATGTGCTACTTTCAGCGATGGATGAAAAACAAGTCATAATTCCGAAACTTGGATCAGTAAAAAGCGAAGAAGGATTTTATATAATAAGTGCCATGAACCCCCAAGAGTTTGTAGCAACTACACCACTGAGTGAAGCTTTGAAAGATCGGTTTGCATGGGTGAGACTAGAATACCAAAGCGAAGAGGAAGAAAGAGAAATTGTTAAAATACGATCTAAACTTGATAATGAAGATATAGTACGTGTAGTTGTCAAAATTACAAGGCAAACAAGAAATTGGCCCGATTTAAGAAGAGGAAGTTCAATTAGAGGTGCTATTGATTTTGCAAGTCTCCTAAGATTTATGGACACTGAACAAAAAGAATCTTGGATTGAAGCAGGAGTAATGGCATTGGCTACAAAGGTGGAATTGGAAGATGGAATTGAACGACGCGTGGAGGATGTCTTAAGTGATATCATTTTAGAAATCCTGGAGAATGAAAATTTTTTTTGAGTGAAGGGGACTGGGAACAGTTCTCTGATGATCTCATGAAAAGAATGCCCTCATTTCGAGGAAAAATGGACAAGAAAAAGTTATTGGAAGCTGAAATTGTACGAGGTCGGCGAAGTCCAAAGATTTACGCCCAACTTTCAAAAGGAATGGACTTCATGACAGTTAAGGAAAGTGCAGAAAAAGCAATTGAAGTAGAAAACATGCCAGCAATTCAAGGACTTGCCATTTCAAACCCTGCTGCTGTTGCTGATGCCATGTCATCAGCCCAAGGATTTCAGCTTTTGGGAAGAAGAGCAGCTTCAGGAGACAACAGTGCACCAAACCTATTTTTCATGCTACGGGGTACACTTGGTGAAAAAGCCAAACCAATTTTCAAACGTTTGGCCAGAAGAAGCATACTTAAAGTTTCAGAAGGAATAATTGGAAGAGGTCTTAGGGGAAATGTCTGGATACAAACAGAATATTCACCAGATGCAGACGATTTTGATGAAGAGGCAACTTTAGAGAATTTTATGGAAACAGGGTATTTGACATATGAAAATATTGTCGCTTTGGAAAAAAAGGAAAAAACAAAATCAGGCGTATTAATTTTTGATACATCTGGTTCCCTTTATGGTGAACGTTTTACTACTGCTGCACTTGCAGTTGCTGTAATGGCATACCACCTAGCCCATGATGAATATGCAATAGTTCTGTTCAACACAAAACCATATCTGATTAAACGTTCTAATGAGAAGATTCCTATCAACCAATTAATTGATCGAATATTGGAAGCCGAAAGTGCAGGGTACACCAATATAACTGAAGCTTTGATTATGGCTGGTGTTGAACTTAAAAAAATGAAAAATCGGAACAAATTTGCCATCCTAGTAACCGACGGAGTGTTCAATAGAGGAGGTGACCCCCGAAAACAACTTTATCGGTTTCCAAAACTGCATGTACTTGGCTTGCCATCAAAATACGATTGGGGACAAAGGTTATGCAAAGATATGGCACGAAAAGGCAAAGGACGTTTTGCCCCAGTCAGTTCCCATGAAGATGTACCAAGAGCTTTAATGAATCTCCTCAGGGATACCAGATAATCTACCATCCTATTTAAGAAAGAAAGAGACATTGTAGGAGAATTTTAAAAGAATACATTTTTGAATGGGTATTCCTATGTGAGAGTATGGCTCTTTCGCGTGAAGATGAAAAATTACAACGAATTCTTACGGATGCCATGCTTATAGCCCTTGAAGACGGCATCATTACAGATGACGAAATGGCAATTTTGAAACAGCTTAAGATGGATGTAAAAGAGTTGCAAGAGCGAATTGAAACTGTAATAAAGGAAGGAGATCTTACTGATGAAGAAAAACAAGAATTGAAAACCTTAAAGAAAAAAATTTTGAAAAATGCATATGACACTTCTTCAAGAGATTTTAACATAACAAAAGATGAACGAGCTCTTATAAGCGGTTTAGTTAAACTAATTATGTTTGATTAATTACGAATGATTTTCCTAAAAGAATAAATTACAGTGTTGCATAAATGAATTAATGATAACATATAAGCTATTAAATGTTAAGTCTGATGGAACAGTGGAAGAAGTTGAGGCCAAAAAAAATGCTTTTAATTCAAGACGGGCTCTATTGGTGCAAGACCCATATGAAAAAAAAATATGGATTTTTAAAGGGTCCGCTGCCGCAAAAAAAACAAAAGACATGGCAGAAATCAAGGCAAAGGAACTTAATGGAACCTTTGGTTTTAAGTTCCGTATTGAAGAGATACCTGCAAGCAAGAGAAAAGAATTGGTGAATGAATTAATCGAAAAAGCAAAGAAAGAAGATGGAATTGATATTGAAGACCTTAAGGTAAAAAAGGAAAAGAAAAAATCTGAAAAGAAAAAACCCAAAAAAGCAAAAAAAATCCCAACCAAAGAACCAAAAGGAATACCAAAAGCTGTAGCCCCCGTAAAAGGAAAAGGAAAATCCATAATTCCAAAAGGAGATCTAGAGAAAGAAGGACCGATGATAGAAGAATTTCAAATTGCATTTGCAGAAGGATCAGGTATTGATTTAAGTGGGATCATTAAACTTCTTTCCACTTTAGATAGATTGCTGAAAACAGGGTCTTCAAAACAAGCAGCTCAGCAAGAGTTACAGAATTGCCTGCAGGAAATAATAGACATTTATTTCACTTGATCTTGATGCGCTTTATAAGTTTAAGAAGAAGTTGAATCAATTCCGCCTCGTCTTTTGTGATAACATCATCTTTTGTAATAACTTCCCAAGCCTCATCAATAATGCCAGCTCGTTTTCTTCTTAAGAGCTCTTCCTCATCCTGTGAAAGAAAATGGTCTTGCAATGCATCTTTTATGGCATTGTCTAATTCTTCAAAACCTATTTGAACAACTTTGATAAATTCTTGCTCCTCAATTGTAATAATGCCATCCTCTTCAGCTTTCTTGATGATCTCAGACAAAATTTCACCTAAGTTGGTAAATGATTCCACAGGTTACAATATTTTCATTCATTATGTATTTATCGAATATATGGTGAAATGAAATCAAAAAAGGAATAAAGTTTTTAATTAATTGAATTTTTAATCAAAAATAAAATTGTAAAAAGATGGAAGGTAAATGTTGTGTAAGTTGTGTACATTGTCGATATCCCTTTAAAAGATCAAAAAAAAAGTGCCTTGATAAAAGTGACAGATAGCAGTGTACCAACCATACACAAAAGAAATAAAAAACCAAAGTTGTTCCCTGAAACGCTTGGAATTGTAAAGGTTGTCGCTCCACTGAATCAGGCAAGAGATGTGATCAAGGCAGTGGAAACTGTCGGATATATACAGCCAATTGAAGTGGATCCAAGAGCAGGAATTAATGAAATGGAGATTGAACAAAGACGGGTTACATTTGAAAATTATAGATCTGAAATTCAATCACTCCTCAATTATGTGGATATAAATGAAATTCCTAAAGGAGAACCGATAGAGATACCTGATGGAGAAAAGGAAGTTGTAGAATTTGTCACAAAAATTCTTAATGAAGAAGGTGTAATGCTTAGGAACTTGATAGAGAAAAAAGAAGGAATTGAAAAACGGATTGAAGACTTGAATGACTTAAAAAAACTTCTGAAACAATTTCAAATGCTAGGGTTGGACACATCCCTTCTATCTTATGAACAGAAATACACAAAAATGTTCATCGGTTCAATTTTTAAAGATCAACTGGAGACATTGAACAGCTACCTTATAGAAATTACAGACGGAAGATATGTCTTAATCAATAACGATCCAGAACATGCAGATAAATCTGGTAACATTGAATTTCTTGCCATTGTTTTTATTGAGGATGCAGAAGCTGTTGAAACAAAATTGAAAGAAATAAATTATGAACCAATCAAGTTGCCAGAAAAAACAATGACTGAAACAATGTCATTGGATGATATTGAACTGGAATTGATCGAAAAGGAAGAAGAACTATCCAATGTAAATCAAGAAATAATCTCAGAACTCAAGGAAAACGGCCATAAAATACTCGCAATTCTTGAGGTCTGCAATATTGAATTGGGTAGAGTTGACGTAGAATTCAAAATGAGAAGAACTAAAAGTACATGTGTATTATGGGGATGGATCCCGCCCAAAAAATTCGAAGGATTCAAAAGTATTGTAAATACGTATACAGGAGGTTCAGCTGTTGTTGAATACAAAGAATCCTTCGATAGAAAATTTATGCCTTCTTATGTTGAAGATAGACCAAAATTTTATCCTCCAGTAAGAGGATTGGTTACCTCATTCGGAACACCGTCAACAAAAGAAATAGACCCATATATTTTTGTTGGTCCCTTGTTTGTCATTTTCTTTGCGATAATGTTTGGAGATGTTGGTCATGGGACATTGTTAACAATTATTGGATATCTCGCAAAACGCAAGAAAGATAAGATGTTAAAAAATAATGAGGAAATACCAAAAGAAGGATTTAAATCATATCTCTATAACGGAGCAGAATTAATGATATGGATGGGGATTTTCTCATTTATATCAGGATTATTTTTGGGATCGTTGTTTGGTGACGAGACCATTCTTTGGGATTTTCCACCTTTAGTGGCAATGTTCAGTTGGTCTTGGAAATATTTTTACATTGTCGAAACAATAGTTGAAGAAGGTCATGAAATTACAGAAGTTAAAAGAAACTATTTGAATTTCTTGATCTTTTCCTTTGGAGTTGGTGCAGCTACAATAATTTTAGGAATATTATTGAAAATCTATCAATTGATTTATTATCGGCACAATAATGCAGAAATATTTGGAACAATTTCATTGCTTACGTTATATGTTTCTGGGATTCTTGCATTATTAAGTGGAATGGGAATCTTTTTGCCAGGTGGAACTTTATTTTTTGGAGTTTTGATCATCCTATCATTGTTTGGTGTTATCTGGTTTGAAGGTAAGGCCCACGGATTTGACGGGGCAATGGAAGCAATTGACCATATCTTGGCTTTGTTAAGCAATACATTTAGCTTTGGAAGACTTTTGGCAATGAACACAGTGCATTTTGTATTGGCTTTCCTCCCATATTTGTTCTTTGATCTTTTAGCAGGGACACATACACTTAACCATGAAACTGGTGCTTGGACTAAAAATGTCATCGGTTCTGGGTCATTAATCCCTTGGATAATATCTGCCGCAATTGGTGCTGTCATTGTTTTAATTGTTGAAACAATCTTCAGTACATTGCAGGCATTGAGGTTAACATGGGTAGAATTCTTTGGCAAGTTTTACAAGGGTGAAGGAATTCCCTTTGAACCTGTAACTGTTAAAAGAATCTACACCAAAGGATAGGAGGACTTAAAATGACATTTATACTTCCCTATCTGGTTGCAAAAGCAAAAGCAGATTGGAGTAAATCTCCATCAAAAAGCCAGATCAATACAATACTGGGAATGGAATCAGTTGTTGAAATAGAAAACTTGATGACAACAACAAACTATGGGGAAGTTTTCAATACATATAGACCCTCCGTTGATGTAATAAGATTCGAAGGAGGATTGAGAAAGCAATATGCAGAAAGATTGCTGACATTCAAGAAAAGTGCATCCCCTGTTGTAAAAAGCATGATTGATGGATTGGTCATGCTTGAAGAGGTTGAAAATCTTAAATTAATTTTCAGATCTTTTGTCAATGGAGATATGGATGAAGAAATCATTAACTACATCATCCCAGTAAATAAATATGGCATTTCCCATTACAAAAGAATGATGCAAGTTTCCTCTGCAGAATTGGCCGCAGACCTAATTACATTCAAAGATTTGAAGGTAGCCGCAAAAAAAGCCCTGAGCTTTTCTGGAACTGAAGAGGAAATGCTGTTCCATATCACATCCAGTCTTGAGCATGAGGCATATGGTTATTTGTATAAACAATCCCCATGGTTCAAATCATATGTCAACATGCAAAACCTCATGACAGTAGCTAGAGCCAGCATTCTTGAAATTGACCCAACAAATTGGATCATTCAAAACAAGGGAATAATTGCCAAGAATATTGAAACATTAAAACGATATAGCTCTCCAAGAGAAATAGTAACATGGGCCCTTCATCGAGTACCTTTTAGTAAATATATTGAAAAGGCACTTGAAACACCTAATGACGATGAAATCATAGGCATGTTGGAGAAGCAAATCGAAATAGCTTTTGTGGACAGAAACCGAAAAACATTCTCGGTTTTCACGTCAAATCCAATTTCCATCTTTAGCTATTTCGAATTGAAAAAGGCAGAAATGAAAGATATCAGCAGAATAGTCCTTGGAAAAATTTCAGGACTAGACCAAGATATCATAAGAAATGCCTTGACATATTATATTTAGCTAGGGGAAACCCTAGTTACGGGAAATGCAAACTGTTTGTTTAAATTTCCCTCGAATAAATCGATACCAATCGATTAAAATATAAAATCTTTAGAGGTTTGAGAAACATGAAAAAGTTCGCTAAAATCACAACATTGGCAACTACACTAGCAATTAGTGCATTTATTTTAACCGTAAAAGCACTAGGACTGAATGCAGAAAATTATGCAAATGTAACACAAATAGGAATGACACCAGAAGCAGGACGATATGTTGGTGCAGGGCTTGCAGTAGGATTGGCAGGAATTGGTGCAGGTGCAGGTATGGGTCCCGCAGCCTCAGCAGGTATTGGAGCCATCTCCGAAGATAAGGGGATGTTTGGTACTGCAATCATTTTCGTCGTGCTTATTGAGGCTGTTGCAATTTATGGTTTGTTGATTGCAATTTTATTGATCTTTGCTGTTTAATTCGAAATACTCATAATCAGGTACACACTTGAAAAATTATGTCCATGAAAAATTTAGAAAATGCAATAAATGTTCTTAATCCGATAATAACAATAATCGCAGGGATAATAATTGCAATAGTCCTTTCAGAATCAGTTAATGAAAATCAACAAAATATGGTCTTGGTAGGAACAATAATCATTGCACTATTTGTTGCGATTATCCAAGTGTACCAACTGTCAAGGAAAAATTGGAAACTGGAAAGAGCGCTTACAGAAGAAGAGATAAAAGCAGGACAAAGAAAACTTGTTAGGGAATTGTTCAAAGAGGATTTTGAAGATGACAACATTTAAAGAAGGAGACCCAGTGATTTTGATTTTTGGAAAAGACAGATGGCTAGTTTCGGCAACAAAAAAAGACTTCCATTGTAAATTGGGTCGGATAAACCTATATGAAATAATCGGAAAAAAACCAGGAGACGAAATCAAATCAAATAAAAACAAATCATTGAAAATTTATGTACCAACTTTGAATGACATAATTAGAAATGTAACCCATAGTAGCCAAATCATCTATGAAAAAGATGCCGCAATGATTTCATTCCTTGCAAATGTTCAACCCGGAATGACTGTTTATGAAGCAGGAATGGGAAGTGGAAGCCTCACAATTATCCTTTCAAGACTTGTTGGATCCCATGGAAAAGTAGTTACCCATGAAATAAGAAAAGAAGCATTTGAAACTGGAAGAAAGAATGTCAAAAAATATGGACTTGATAATGTAGAATTCATAAACATTAATGTTAAAGAAGGATTCAAAGAGGGGAAAGCTGATGCATTGATCCTAGATATGGGGGACCCTTGGGAAGCAATCGAGCAAGCAACTAAAGTTCTGAAAGTTGGTGGAAGAATTGTGGTATTTCTCCCTACATTTAATCAATTGGAAAAAACCAAAAATGAACTATCAAACCATGGCTTTTTTGATATTAAGACAATAGAACTAATTGAAAGGGAAATACAAATTTCAAAAAATGCAGTCAGACCATCCACAAGGATGATTGGACATACAGGATTTTTGATGAGTGGAACCTATGGAAACATGTAGTGTGAATAAAATAGAGACTCTATTGACGTTTATCCTTATTTTGAAATACCTCAAAAATAAATGAAAACAGATGAACATATCAGAAA
>WAKA01000175.1 GCA_015523565.1 Candidatus Heimdallarchaeota archaeon
TCCTTGCACAATTCAATGATGTGCTCAAAATGTTTGAACATCAATGGCTCTCCCATAGTTGAAGGAATTATTTCTTCAACCGAGCCGTATTTCTTCACTTCTTTTAATGTCTTCTCAATTAAATCTATTGACATCCTCCGCCTTTTGATTCCGTTAGGAAGTACTCTCAACTGCTTTAAGTTGCTGTATTCACTAAACTCCTCACACATAATGCAATGCAAATTGCAATCGTCAGGATTTGTATCAAATGTAATTCTCCATGGTCCTCTATAATTATTTTTCAATTCCTCTTCCTCCTATAATTTTATTGTAGATTTGCTCTAAACTAGTTACATGATCTTCGATTGAGACAACATCACCATCCGAATACAAATACCCTCGTTGACCCAATTCTCTCATTTTGTCAGGATTATTCGCAGCAAATTCCAGTTGCTCTCTAAGGGAATCTATATTTCTGTGCTTGAACAAAAGACCATTCTCCATATGTCGTACATAGTCTGCCATACCACCTGCATTAGCAGTGATGACAGGCACCCGAACCTGTTGAGCTTCATGAATCACCAATGGTGAATTTTCCATCCATATTGATGGTACAACTATTGCGTCGATGTAGTTGAATACCTCTTTCACAATGTTTTGATTTTCGTATTCCCCTCGCCATTCAATTTCCAAATATTCTGGAACTTGTTCCGCCATTCTTTTGAGAAATGGTGTTGTCTCTGACCTTTCCCTTCCCCAAATAATTAATTTGGCAGGTGTTTTGAGTTTTGAAAATGCTTCAATCAGTATGTGTATTCCTTTTGTAACGATATGTGTTCCTATATATCCAAATGTGAATTTCATATTGGATATTTCTTGTTGTTTTGTTTCCTCGGTAGGACTCTGAATTCTGTCAATTTTATCTTTCTTGAATTGATTCATTCTTTGCCTGTTGGACAATCTTTTCAAGTCAAAACCATAATCCAAATATTCTATTTTGTTGTCTGGAATTCCCAATGCGTCTTTCATCCTTTTCATTAAATAGAATGACGGTGAAAGAAATTTATCTACACTCTGAACTATCTTTGCTATATGCTCTCTCCGTCTTCGAACCCATTGTGTCCAATATATGGTGTCTTTGTCCTGATAATCTGGCTCCCCCGTTGCAAAACGCATAAAACAATGCTCTGCACATTTTTGATCTTCTTGACCATCGCAAAGTTTCCAAGGGCTATCTAATCCATAATTGTTCTGAATAAATTGACCTCTAGGGCATGAAAGCCAAAAATCATGCAAGGTAAATACAATGGGTAATTCTTCTTCTGTGCAAACATCTACGAGACCCAATGAAAGATGGTTTAGGTGGTTAAAGTGGACAAGATCTGGTGTGAACTTCTTTATTACATCTTTGAACCTTTTATCAATCATATTTGTTTGATAGCGGTTCTGAAGGTTGGCTACATTGATCAGTGTTACTGGAACTTCTATTCCGTCATATTTGTCTGTTTCCTCAATCAATTGAAATGGTTCCAAAAACGGATTTTCAAACCTTGAAAAGACCATTACCTTGTGTCCATTCTTCTGCAACCCTCTCGCAATATTCTGGGTATAAATTTCAGATCCTGCATTATAACGCATTGGGTAACCATGGTTTACTACGAGAATTCTCAATCATTTTCCCTCCTTTGTCCTTTTGAAATCTCTATTTTAATGGGATGGATTTCATTTTCCCACTGTTTGACAATAGGAATGAACATTTTCAACCCTTTTTCAATGGGGATTGAAGGGTTATACCCCAATAAATTTTCTGCCTTTTCCCAACTTCCACAGAAATTGTTCACATCATATTCTCTACGAGTATTGTCTCTTATTTCTGATGAACTCCCTGTATATTCTACAACTAAATCTGCTAACCGTTCCAGAGTTGTTGCCTTTCCAGTACAGATATTGAAATCCTCACAACTGCCTGGTTTTGCTTTCTTAATCCATTCAAGAGTTTTGATGATACCCATGACCGTGTCATCTAAATGTGTAAAATCAAAAGTATTTGACCTGCCGTTTAACATTAGGGGCTCTCCCTTAAGGGCTTGACTAATGAAGAAAGGGATTACTCTTGTCCTGTGATCATTGGCTCCTCCGTAAACATTAGAAAACCTAAGTATCGCTCCCTTTGTCTTTTTACTTTTTATATATTCTGCAACCAATCTTTCACATGTCAGTTTTGTTATTCCATAAACATTGATTGGTTTCCGGGAAGCCGTTTCCTTGACTGGGAAATCTGTTTGTTCACCATAAACCTCTCGACTGCTCCCATAAATTATCCATGGGGATTTGTTTCTAATGGTTTCAAGAATTTTCAAAGTACCCCCTACATTTACTTTCCATGTTTCTAATGGATCATTTTCTGCATCAATAACTCTAGAAACGGCTGCTAAGTGAATTATTCCATCAAAATCCCCCAAATCATGAATATGGGTATCAAATTCTTGTATATCTCCTTGTACCCACTCTATTCCATTCTGCATAGGTTTTCTTGTATCCAAGACCACGATTTCTGCTGTTTCTTTAAGAAGGCTGGTCAAGCCCAATCCAATCAGACCCGCCCCTCCCGTTATAAC
>WAKA01000176.1 GCA_015523565.1 Candidatus Heimdallarchaeota archaeon
GAATGCGGTTATAGTTAGTAGTCCCAAAACTATGAGTGCGATTTTTTTCTGCATATATTTTTCATTACAGCCCTCCATAAAAATTTTTCAATACTTAGTGGTAATATTGTGTGTGTTTTTTGGGGTATGGGTGGTTGTTATTGGGGGTATGGCGTGTATTTTTGAAACATAAGTGGGGGGTTAAAACTTGGTGGCAAGTTTTGGAACATGCATAAGGGGTTTTGTGGGTGTTGGGGGGGAAATTTTAAGGTGTGATGGTTTGCATGGTTTTCTGGACTGTTGATCATATGGCGTTTTTTTGAGGGGTTGTGGTTGCATAATTGGGTATGTTGTACTCCGTAAATTGTCGACCTTGAATGAAAAAACCTTTTATTTTTCTTTTCGAGAAGGGGTGCATGGAGTACGAAGTTCATCGTCTAAACATTGCCTCCATTTTGGAGAATTCCGCAAGGGATTATCCTGACAAGGTAGCGGTGGTTTATGGTGACATGCGACTAACGTTCAAGCAGGTTGATGCAATGGCGTCGCAGGTCGCCAATGGTCTGAGATCAAAGGGGATCGGCAAGGGTGACAAGGTTGCCCTTTCTATGTTGAACCTTCCCTATTTCCCGATCATATACTACGGCATCCTGAAAGTTGGCGCCATTGTGGTTCCCCTCAATGTTCTTTTCAAGCAGAGGGAAGTTGCCTATCATCTCAGGGATTCGGATGCGAAGGCATATTTTGCATTTATTGGCACTGAACTGCTTCCCATGGGCAAGGAGGCTTTTGCGGGCTTTTCAGAGGTTGACAGTTGCGAGCACTTTTGGTTGGTTCTTCCCCCTGGAGTTGACAATCCCATAGATGGGGCGCCAACATTGGATGACCTGATGAAGGATCAATCCCCTGTCTTTCACAGTGTTTCGACAGGCAAGAATGACCCTGCCGTGATCCTTTACACGTCAGGCACGACTGGACAGCCGAAAGGGGCGGTACTTTCGCATTCGAACATCTATTTCAATGCATACAATGTTCAGGGGCTGTTCAGGCAGACGTCAAACGACACGCATCTCATTGTCCTTCCGTTGTTCCATAGTTTTGGGCAGGTTGTGCAGATGAATTCAGGTTTCCTTTCGGGGTGCACCCTTGTCTTGGTTCCGAAGTTTGACCCTGCGGCGGTTCTCAGCAATTTCGAGAAGGAAGATGTCACAGTTTTTGCAGGGGTTCCCACGATGTATTGGGCCTTGCTTAATTTCCCGAATGCAAGCGACTATGATTTGGACAAGATTTCGCGTACCTTGAGGCTTGGTGTCTCTGGGGGTGCGGCGATGCCTGTGGAGATAATGAAGGGGTTCGAGGAAAAGTACAATGTGACGATCCTTGAGGGTTATGGTCTCTCGGAGACATCGCCTGTTGCAAGCTTTTCGAGAATGGACTTGCCGAAAAAGCCTGGTTCAATAGGTGTCCCGATCCCTGGGGTTGAAATGGCCATCATGGACGACAGCGGGAAGAAGCTTGGGCCTGGCGAGATCGGTGAGATTGTCATTCGTGGTCATAATATCATGCTTGGCTATTACAATAGACCAGAGGCGACAGAGGAAGCATTTCGCGGGGGCTGGTTCCATAGCGGTGACTTGGGCAAGATTGATGAGGAGGGTTATTTCTATGTTGTTGACCGGCTGAAGGACATGATCATCCGCGGCGGTTTCAATGTCTACCCGCGTGAAATTGAGGAAGTGATGCTGACCCATCCCAAGATTTCCTTGGTTGCAGTTGTGGGTGAGAAGGATGAGGTCTATGGTGAGGAGGTTGTTGCCTATGTTGTTCTCAAGGAGGGGCAGTCTGCCACACCTGAGGAACTGGTTGAGTGGTGCAAGAGCCAAATGGCCGCCTATAAGTATCCCCGCCGTATCTACATAAAGGATGCCCTTCCAATGACTGCCACAGGGAAAATCCTGAAACGGGTACTGAAGTCAGGAGAATCCTGATACAATTGTACATTTTTTGTATATCTGTGATATGGTTCCCTGTTAAAATGATGGCAAATATCTTATCTGCTTAAATGAATGGTAGGGATTTTTTCCACATCTGTGTTTACCAATCCCTATTTTTCTATAGCTAGTTTTTCCAGTCCTGGTCTTTCCAATCTCGATTTTTCAAGGCAATGGACTTTCTGTATCTTGTTAATCCAGACTTGAATTTTGCAAGAAACGAATTTTTCTAATGAGTTTTTTTTATATCCGAGATGGTGGTGATTGAAAAAGTGTTTTTCCGTAACGTTTTTTTCATTTATTGTTTTTCCCGTATTGTTAGATGACTGCCATTGCGTCAACAACACCGTAGGAATCTGCACTTCCCTCAACCAATGCCCTGATTTGATCTGAGGTGTATGA
>WAKA01000177.1 GCA_015523565.1 Candidatus Heimdallarchaeota archaeon
TTATAGACGAAAGCAATGTTAGATTTATATTTGGTATTTTCAGCGCTGACTTATGAGAAAATCCTCCAAGGTAATAATGGGCATTTCAATAATTCTATTCTTGATGTTGACATCTACGGTTCATACAAATGCACTTCCAGTTTATTCTGAAAAGGAAGGTCCCCCTTACCCTTCCTTGCAAATCATCAAATGGATTGACGTCACCGAGGATCATGTTAAGGTAGGTCAAACCATTAATGTGTACGTAAATATCACAAACTTTGGAGGATCTGCCGCGTTCAATGTAACTATTGTTGAACCTATATTCCAAAACTTTTCAATTTCAAATCTTGAAGGATACAATCCGAAAAATTGGGTTCGAATGGATCCAGGGGCAAGCGTTTTCTATTCATTCCAGTTCGCCTTTGAAAAGGCAGGGAATTACACAATAGAGCCAACAACTGCCCAATACACTGATGCAGAATTAAATGATTATTCCTCCAAATCAGGTTTTTTTGACTTAAAGGTGTTGAAAGGGAACCCCCCTATAAGCAAGAAGGATGAATGGAAATTTGCTTTTTCACTTATGGGTGGTTTCATAGCCCTTCCAGTCATTTGGTTAATTGCTAAAAAGTACATTATTGATAAGTAAATATAAGGTGAAAACAAACTTCATATCAGATATTTCTCGGTGATTTTTATGGTATTAAAGGGCTTAATGGAAAATCCAGACAAAAAATTCATATTGGTTGGCGGTAAAGGAGGAACAGGTAAAACTACTTCTGCGGCTGCAATTGCCGTGTATTTCGCGGAAAGGGGAGAGAAAACCCTTATCATCTCAACGGATCCTGCTCATTCCTTGGCTGATTCTTTTGACCAGCCATTGGGGAATAAAGAACCAACAAGGATAATCGGTGTAAACGGACAGCTTTATGGTATGGAAATTGATCCAGAACAGGCGTCTGGTGATTTTGCGGAAATCTTGAACATGTCTGGTGCCAATACGGATGACCTTGCAAATACTTTGGGTTCCATGGGTTTTGACGAGTTCAAAGATATGTTTGCAACCATGCCTCCAGGGGTTGACGAAGCATTGGCACTTGCAAAAGTAATCCAATTCATTGAGTCTCCTGAGTACCAAGACTACAAACGGATTATTTTTGACACTGCTCCAACAGGGCATACCCTTAGATTACTTTCCCTCCCTGATTTTCTTGACAGTTTCCTTGGGAAAGCCATGAAACTCAGGGTCAAGATCAATAACATGTTTGCAGGATTCAAAAGCCTTCTAGGGATGGAAGCCCAAAGAGACAACACTATAGAGGCAATGGAAGCATTGAAAAAAACAATCATGAAAGTCAGGGAGTTTTTCCAAGATTCTAAAAGAACAGAATTCATCATTGTCACTATTCCTACCATAATGGCCATCAATGAATCTGAACGACTGGCAGAGGAACTCCACATACAAAACATTGCAGTCAATAATGTCATTGTCAACCAAATCATGCCTGAAAATTTGGATTGTAAATTCTGTAAGGCAAGGTCTGCTGGTCAAGCTCAAAACTTGGAATATATCAGAAACCTCTTTGTACAATTTAATCTAACAGAGGTTCCCTTCTTCGACCGGGAAATCCGTGGAGTCCCTGCATTAAGAATTATGGGTTCTGCATTGTTTGAAAGCAAATAAATTAAGGGATATTTTCTTTTCATATTTGTGTTTTTCTCGCAATATATTTTTCAAGGTTACATACTTACATAGGACTGAGAACGATGTCAGATGAAATGATGCAAACTTCAAGAGCCATTCCAATAAATATCAGAATGATATTGATTATTTTAATATTGATTGCGGCTCTCGGTATTCCCACATATTTATCCACCACCCAACAGACTAAGCTTGCAGAGGATGTGCAGGAAGGGCTAAGATTGCAAGAAAGGGACTTGAACATCTCTGCATCGCTTGAACAGGTAATTGGGACAATAAACGAATTGGCTAAAGAAAGTCAATTTTCTGCATACTTAAAATCTCATAGGGAAGAATTAGAAAATGAAACCGATTTATTCAAAATAAGGCAAGATATCATTATTACCGTTGCTGAAATAAATAACCTTTTGTTTGATCGCCAAGCCGAAAAATATAATCTTGTTAATGTCAATTTGACATTTGAAGGGTTTCAAAACGCCGAAATGATTAAGGAATTATCTCAAGCCAAACGAATAATCGAAACAAACATGACTACTAATTTGGAAGATCTTGCATCAAAAACGGACGAATACATTTCAAAAATAAATCAAGCGGCCATTGATCTTGCTTATATTGTCGGGCAACCTACATCTTCTGCAAATATCTCTGTTTCATTGACTGGAAATGCAACTGCAACCTTAAACTCATTGAAATCACATCTAAAATCAAAACTCTCTGCCGCTAAAAGTTCCAAGGACAATGAAACAATCATCTACGTAGTTGATACATTATATGAACTTGAAAATCTCAATAATCTTATCGATGACATAAATTCATTGGTTCAAAAATACCTAACAGTGGCATTGACAGAAAGCCCTGAATCATTATTGGATTATTCGAAGAAATTCAAACAGTCATTTGAACTCATATCCTCCCAAGCTGATTTCTTATTGGACAAATTTTTAGACCCTACTGCTATTGGCTATTATGCGTTGCAAGCCGATGATCTTGTCTATATCCAAAACCTAGACCCCATGATTAGAGGCAATACCACCCAAAAAGGCATGATTCAATATCTGAATTCATCATTGAATCTGGTGTTCGAAACGGAAAGCTTGATTGACCAAATAACTGATATCCAATCCACATCATTGAAATCAGCCGTAAATAATATAATTATATTTTTGGAAACCATAAAGAGGGTGGTTCTCTTTGAATTGGATTCTTTTACCTTTACTTTCAATACATATGTTAAATTCCGCTCTGCCGCTAACAATATTATCTTGTCTATCACTTTGGCCATCTTAGGTATTCTCGTGTTCGGAGGAACAATTCCATTCCTCAACAGAGTCAGGAAAATTACCGTTAGACTGGACGACGGATTTCAGAAAATTGTCAATTATGACCTTTCAATCAAAAAATTTGATAAAATTGAAGGTGGTGAACTGGGAAGAATTCAATACGGTTTCAATAAAATGGTTGATGAGCTACAACTTATTCTCCAATCATTGGCAGATGCCAGTGAAACCTTGTCCTCAATTTCTGAAACAATGGCGTCAGGTTCACAGGAAGCTTCGGCATCAGTTACTGAGGTCTCTGACACAATTGCACAGATTTCATATGGTGCTTCTGAACAAAATAGGTTAATACAACAGCTTTCTGATTTGCTTAAAAAACACATGGATGAAGTCAATGAGGCATCTGTGAAAATCTCCGAGGCAAGTACCTTTGTCCAACAAGTCGCAAAACGAACTAATATTCTTGGTCTGAACGCATCAATCGAAGCGGCCAAGGCAGGTCATTTTGGAAGAGGTTTCAATGTCGTCGCTGAAAATGTCAGGGAACTTTCCGAAGATACCAAAAGGTCTGCCAATGAGATTGCCTCACTTATTGAAACCATCTCACAGAACATTTCAAACACCGTTAAAACAGTGATTGAAGAAATGGAAGAAGCAAGAATGATCTCTGAAAACACTGCTTCAGGAACAGAAGAGGCAAATGCCGCCACTACGGAACAGGTGTCAATGCTTAGCGAGATTAGTGAACAAGCCGCTGAAATTGCAAATATCGCAACAGAACTCAACTCTATCATGGCTCGCTTCAAATTCGCAAAATAAAACATTGAAAATAGGACTTTCTTCATATTTATCAATCTTGACTTAATTTATCGGTTATGAATCATTTGGACTTTAGAAGTGACACCATTACCCATCCAACCGAAGAAATGAGAGAAGCCGCCGCCAATGCAAAGGTTGGAGACGATGTGTTCGGGGACGATCCTACTGTTAACGAACTTGAACAAATCGCGGCAGAAAAAATGGGTAAGGAAGCCGCACTTTTCGTTACCAGCGGTACTCAAGGGAACCTTGTTTCTGTCTTGGGTCATACAAATCCTGGAAATGAGGTGATTCTTGAGGCTGACTCCCACATTTATCATTATGAGGTCGGTGGAATAAGCGCCATTGCAGGGGCAATTCCTAAATTAATCCAGACAGAGGACGGGAATATCACTCCTGAAATGCTTGAAAATGCATTGAGACCATCCAATATTCATTTCCCGGATACGTCCCTTCTTTGCCTAGAAAATACCCACAACAGGCATGGCGGTATCGCATTGTCTCCGCATTCAATCGCAGAAGTTGCAAGAGCGGCACATGATCACGGATTGTCCGTTCATTTGGATGGAGCAAGAATCTTCAATGCCGCCATTTATCACAATGTAAATGTCAAGGAATATGCAAAAGAGGTTGATACTATCCAATTTTGCCTTTCCAAAGGTCTTAGCGCCCCAGTGGGTTCCCTTGTTGCAGGAACAAGGGATTTCATTGAAAAAGCAAGAAAGATCAGGAAAAGACTTGGAGGTGGAATGAGACAGGCAGGAATCATAGCCGCCCCTGGTATCATTGCGCTGACGAAAATGGTCGACAGACTCAAGGAAGACCACGATAATGCAAGAAAACTCGCTGAAATATTGAAAGGACACGGATATAAGATTATAGAGCCTCAAACAAATATCTTGGTTGTCTATACCGATGGAAAGTTCGAAAATTCTGACGAGGCTGTTGACTTTTTTAAGTCAAAGGGAATCTTATGTGTTCCATTCGGTCCAAATAGGATCAGATTCACAACCCATAGAATGATCTCAGCAGATGATATAAAAAGAGTGGATGAATTGCTCTCTTAACTTCTAGAAAATACCCGCAGTTTTAACAACACCTAAAACCAACAACAATAAAGAATGAATAAAAAAGGACTGTTCATAGCAATTGAGGGAATTGATGGCGCTGGAAAAACAACTGTTGCAAAAGCTGTTGTTGATAGTTTGGAAAAAAAGTATAGCTATCCTGTCCTGTTGACTTCTGAACCCACTAAGAAAAAAATTGGATTGCTTCTCAGGCAGTACTTGAAAAACCCTCATGCAAAACGGGAAGTTGATGCCCTACTATTTGCCGCAGATCGCGTAGAGCACTATTTTGAGGAAATTGAACCTTTTGTCAATAACGGCGGAATTGTCATTTCCGATAGGTACGTATATTCATCGTACGCCTATCAATCATCTCAAGGATTGCCCCTTGAATGGCTAATTGAAATAAACAAGTTTGCCCCCCCTGCTGATCTTGTCTTCCTATTGGACGTCCCAATAGATATTGCCTTGGAAAGGATCAAAAAAGAAAAAAGACAATATTCCGAGAAGTTTGAAAGTAGTCAAATGCTTATGAAAGTTCAACGTGTTTACAATTCAATGAAAGAAAACCCGAATGTCAAGGTTCTGGATGCAAACCAACCTGTTGAAAAAATTGTGAAACAAATTTTGGATATTATCCTTTCAACCGTTAATCTTGAGTAATCGATATTCCCTGTAATTCTTTTCGTCATCTATTCATACATTTCTTTAATCAGAATCGATTAAACTTATTAAGAAAATTGAAACTTTGGGCTTTAGAAGAAGTGCAACGCGAATGATTTATCAATTTCGGAATGCATGCAGAATTAAAGTGCGTTGCTTGCAAAGGTGAAACAATGAGCGAGATGGAAGGCCAAAAAAGAAGACGGAGACGTCGAAGAAGAGCAATAACAAAAAGAATTGTTGATGAACATGGAAATGTAAAAGTTAAAAAATTCACCAGAAGAAAATCGAGATTCCAGATCCCTGGACTTACAGCACAAAGGGTTCCTTCACTATTGCTCGGTCTTTCATTCGGGTTTTATGCAACCATGGCTTACTATGAATCAAAAGGTATCATCAATGATGATAGCTCTGGCATATTCGGATTTTTTCATGGATTTTTCCAAAACCTTAATCCTGTCTTAAAATTAGTATTGGCAGGAACTGTTGGCACTGCTATCGCCACATTTTTTGGATATGCCCTGTTCACTCAAGGATTTAAAATCAAAAGATGGGGGAAGGCCTTCCGGCAACTTGTTTCAATTGGTGTCCTTATATTGGTCATTTCATCTATAATCAGCCCATTTGTCAATGAGCCAAACATTGTCAGACAAATAAGTGATGAGGATTTCCAACCAAGAACTGAGACTTTTGACCTAAGTGGACTTTCCTCACCATTTTATGACGAACTGTTGAATAGCTTCCTTGATTTGCTTGGTGGTCTTGATCCTGATATCGCCAACCAAATTGTAGCCAATATTACTCCAACTGATAATTTTGGGTTGGATCCCACTCGTGATATTTACCTTTTCAGATGGCAGGTCTCTGAAACTTGGGATACTGCCACCAACGATTTCAAAAAAGCTGATGAAACAACAACATTGGATTTCAACGGCTTTGACCCTGGCAATGAACCGTTAGATCCAGATAACTTGAGAACATTTGAAATAGACAATTCTTATTTGACAATCGGATCAACCTATTCACAACCTCTTGTCTCATTCTGGAATTCTGAAGAAGGTTCAACTTTGACTTCTCCAGACAATTTTAGCTTGAAATCCAGTGACCCAACAATTACAGCCACAAAAATGGACGTGTTCAATGATGTCAATGAACAGCCTATTGTTGACGCTAAATTCTCAAAATCTTCTTCTAGTGGTGCAATTAGTATGCCCGCTTATTGGAAGGCTGAGGATAAACAATCCATCGGTTCTGGGTCCGTAAAATTGAGTGAATTGGAATCCTTGCTTGGTCAAGCTCCTTCCTCAAGATTCCCAAGTTCCAAACTTCAAAACAATGGAGAGGGAATAAAGAAATTTTGGGGAAAGGATTCCTTACCAACCAATTATATTTGGAAAGACCAACAAATTGGACAACAGGATGCATTCACTAGAAAATATAACGAATTTGATCAAATCTTCACTGACAGTACAAGCGTCTATGCCGCAATAATCACAATTCATAGTTTCATCCAAGATGCTGTCTTGAAAGCATACCAATCAGGATCATTAAATCTTGATCCTGTCAATGGTCAAGGAGATTTCTCAGGTGATACTGACAAAGGTCATTATTTCTACGAAGCCCTTGAAAACGACCTGCCATGGGGCTTGAAAGAAATGCTCCCTGGATATGTCAATATGTTACGCTCTTTTGGAATTCCCTCTCGCGTTGTATTGGGTTTTGCAGGTGGAACTATTGATTCAAATAAAATTTCTCTTCAAATGCTTAATATCCATTATTGGATTGAAGCTCTAATCCCATGGAGGGATGACAATGGAAACCTCCGCTGGAGCTGGGGTATATTCAATCCTATCCCCATATTTTCTGCACTTCAATCTGGACAAATCGCCTATGGTAGAAATGCCCTTGCAACAAGCGCTTCACTTAATGTCGATTTTACATCTGGTGAAAGCATACCTGGTATCGATTTTAAATTGCAAACAATGGGTGCTAAGTTTCAATTGAATGTATCTGCTGGGTATGGTGGTGTCCCTGCTTCTGGACAAACAGTAAAACTCAAATTACTGGACGAGAATGATCAAAACCTGCTAACACAGGGTCTCCCCTCAGATCTTACCAATTTCGGAACAGACCTGCCTGATGCTATTCTTAATGACAAGGGCTATGCCCTCATAAATGGTTCCGTAAACTATAGAGGTAATCTTACGATTGGAGATACAATTGTTGCAACAGTCAAGGCCGTTGATATAGATGCAGCACTTAATCCTGGTTCTGGAAATCCTGTGAATGGATATGCAATATTGGCAATATTCGGCTTCAATTTCAACTTCACCGCTACAGGTTGGGTGAAAAATGGAACACTTGTGGCGAATATCTTGGGATTGCAAACAGGAACTATTCCTGGTGTGGATGCACCTGGATCTGTTGTTGTCCCAACCGTCTCATTCACACTGAGTGCAACTTTGTTTGATGCAAACGGAACAGACCCTGAAAACGCTATTGCCAATGAATCCATTTCTTTGATGCTTTTCACAAAAGATCAATTCGATCAGCTTGACACTACATCAACTTCCACATTGGACAATGCACAGAATTATGCCGCAGGACTACTAACTGACAGTGCTCTTGTAACTCAGAAAACTGATAATCAAGGTAATGTATTATGGGTTGTCACCTTCCCCCTGAATGACAACAATTACCCCGTTGATGATGCCATTTACTTGTTCTTAATGCAATGGAAAGGAAGTACTGTATTCTCCAATCCTGTTTCGGTGTTGGTGACTATTAGGGCACAAATGGATACTTTCGGCTATTTCAATCAATCCATTTTACAGGCTACCCAATCTTTTGACACTTGGTATGTAAATATTACTCTTACATCTTTAACTGGAATTTTGACAGATCCACTGCCAATCAAGGGTGTTCCTGTCGATATACTGTTTGTCAACCAACTTGATTTCGATAGTGCAGGAGTTGTAACATATCAAGACCTTGTAAACTTTTTATCTGGACAGACTGAAGGTGCCACCTACTACAATCTCAGTATTGCAACCTCTGGTCATCCCAATACCAGAACCAATCCACTGCCTGTTACTGATAAGAACGGTACTGTACAAGCCAATATCTTGATGAAGGCAAGCGAGGTGGCCGCAGGATTTTTCTATTATGTAATAGTGGTGGTTGACGAATTTGAAATATTCACGATTGTCAAAAATGGCACTGATACAGATAGTTTCAAGTTTGGTGTCGCAGGTGCACCTGGCTATGCTTCAACTCAGTCTGCATCATTGTCTTGGACCCCGCAAATTGAATTGTTCATGAAGGAGGAGAAAATGGCATGAAGAAAATCGTTGTTTTGTTGATTGCACTAATGTTTTTTGGTCAGATAATTATTCCAAATTCAACATCTCAGAACAAAGTATCCCACGATGTCATTGTCAACAAAAACTTCAATATAAGAAAAGTGACATCTCCTCCACAAAAAAATGAGCTTTCTACTGTTGTAGAAAAAACAATTCTGGAAAATAGGCAAAAATTCCATACTGGCGATAAATTCTCTCCTCATCAAAAAGAAAATCCAGAAGTGCCCGTGTCCATCAAAGCAACAGTTCAAAAGGATTATTCCGTCAAAGTAGGGGATACCTTGACAATTAATGGAGTTTTGAAAAGTGGAAGTGTGCCTTGGGCAAATGAACAGGTCGTCTTAATGCGGGAAGGATACGCAAACCTTACTGATATAACAGATGCCAATGGAAACTACAAATTTAGTTTCAGCTATACACTGTCAGATATTGGTAGACATAACTATACTGTATATTTCCCTGGTAATCCATCCCTATTGAGGCAGGAGGGGGTTCTTCAAGAGGGTGTCATATCTGTTACGGAAACAATTACCATGAAAGCTTTTACAGATCAAGGTACGTCTGCCCAAACTGTAACTCCAAATTTCCCCTACAATGTTATAGTTACATTCGAATTTTCTGATGGAACTCCCTTTGATCCTACAACTGCATCATTCGAAAATGAATCAAACATTGCCTATGATTTTTCAATCTTGAAAATTGACGTGATTGAGACTTACCAGGACACAGGTGGTGGAACACCCGATACAACAACAGCCCTCAATCTTGTAGATCAACCTGTCACAGGTAGCACTTTGACTTATTCCAGTAATACTGGAAATCAAATCTCTTCAATGGATATAAAATTAAGTGTGACTCTAAAGAATTATCTGGAATTTGCAGATATCTTATCTTTCAAATCGGAAAGTGATAATA
Source organism: Candidatus Heimdallarchaeota archaeon (assembly GCA_015523565.1). Taxonomy (GTDB): domain Archaea; phylum Asgardarchaeota; class Heimdallarchaeia; order Heimdallarchaeales; family Kariarchaeaceae; genus WAKA01. The sequence goes on from WAKA01000177.1 coordinate 9,788, forward strand.
CTCAACCAGTTGTCGCAAATAAATTAATCCTGCAAATCGATATTAACTATGTCTTTACAGCCCAATTCCTTATTGACGGTGCAAATTTGATTGATGGATCAAGGCAATATAGACAAGGGCAAAACGTCACTGTTGCAGGAACACTTTCAAATGCAGTTTTGGGCATTGAATATGTCCGCGGAGTTGGGTATACATACACACTGACTTATGGAACGCAAACCTTGGTAACTAAAACTGGAAAAACAGATACAAATGGCAAGCTAAAGGAAACATTTTATTTGAACAAGACTGTATTCAATGACACCCTGCAATCCGTGACCATAAGGGTTGACATTGATACCTCAAACAGTACAATAACAAACTTGTCTCCATCTTCCGTATCAAGAAGTTTCTCATTATATGAATATATTGGCTCTATCACAATTGGTCCATTGCAGGATACTACAACTGTCTTTTCCGAACAAGGTTCACAGTTCCTTGTCAATGGCACTGTTTATGATATAGATGGAAATGCATCAGCGTCCGCTAAAGTCAAGTTTTCTATTCTTGATTCTACAAATGCCTTGATTCCAAACTTTGCCCCCACTGCAACAACAAATGGGACAGGATTTTTTGAGAAAACAATAACTTTACCTTCAATGTCGACTGGAAACGGTACATTCTTCCTTAAGGTCGAGGTAGTCAACGGTACATTCCCAAATGATGTTTGGTATATTCAAAACGCAGTTGAAAAGAGCTACGGCAAGTTCAACTACACTCAGGGGGCAACAATGACTATTCAAAATCTCCGAGGAAAAACCCTGATCGATGGGAATATAAGCAGGGTTTTCAATGATTCCTTTGCTAAATTATTACAGCAGAACCCCAGTTACACAATTAACGTGATTGATATATTTGGTCGTGCACCTTATGGAATGACTGTTCAACTAATTGAGAATTATCTTGCAGTTAGTGCCAGTTCATCATCATTGGTTTATACAATTAATAGTTCAAACAACGGTGTTTTTGTCGTCAAAATCAATGATTTCAGCAAATTACTTGATCCAAATGGTCCAAACGGAAATCGTTTAACAAATCATCCTGACACCTTTAGGTATGATATAATTCTGAAATCATCAAAAGGATCAACAGTGCAAACTCTCTCTGAAAGTTATCAGCTTTATGGCCCTGACGAATCACCCCCTACATTAAATCCAAATTCATTGACAGTTACTGGTAATGACGGTACTAGTGGGTCTGATATTGTCGTTTCAATTGCATTGCAGGATCCAACCCAAGTCCACAATATTCGCAACGTAACCATATTCTATAGGTTAAGCCTGAATAAGAATGTAAATGATACTACCCCTGATTTTGGTAGTCAACCATTTATTGCAAGAGCAATGACCAATGATACGGCAAATAACCGCTTTACCTTTACATTCCTGTATAATTCCTCCCAAAATGGTATTTGGATTGAATTTTATTTCATTGCATATGACCTTGCCGGAAATGGATTGGACGTAAATGGCGTCACAATAAGACCTCCTGCTTATGATCCTAATTATACCCTCTCCTATGACATTCGGACAAACCCTTCGTGGACTGACCAAATTGTTCGGATGGGTGATCTCTCTATTAGTGACATAAATCTTGGAACTGGAATAGAAGTGAATGGAACTCAATTGGGTGCATTTGACGGTGCCATTGCAAATGGAAGTCAGTTGATTATCATCTTTAATGCCCCTGACCCAGATATAGAAAAGGTCTTCTTAATTTATAGGACTCGAAGCGTAGATCCAATAACTTTGGAAGCTGGTGATTGGTCTGACAATATCACTGTTGAAATGCTGAAAATGACTGGAAATAGATGGAATTATACTTTTTCAGGAGATTTGTTGGTTTGGGGTATTGAGCTTGATTATAGATTCGCCTATAGGGACATTTACGGGAACGCAAAAGAAACCTCTTTTGTCAGTACAGAATTCTCTGGATCCACTACCAGAAGAAATCCAATTGTTGTGGATTCTGATGCACCAACTGCTACAGCCGTTGTGCATAAAAGTCCCTATAATGAAACATATCCAATAGCAGGAAGAAATGGAAACAATGGAACCTTCTATGAAATTTGGAATAATGAAACATTGACCATTGCGTTTAATCTTACAGACGGATCGTCAGGTTCTGGTGTTGCAAATGTAACCTTCTTCATTACCTATTATTTCGCAAACGGGTCCGTTTACAAAGTCATTAACCAGACAGTCTTTACCTCAAAAATATTTGGCGAAGGTCAGGATGTCCAAATTACATTTGACATTCCAACTGATTTCTATGTCATAAACGGCTCATTTACATGGTATGCAAATGCAACAGACAAATTTGGAAATGTGCTTCTAATTAATCAAAATGGTATCAACTATATTATCAGAGAACCACCGAAACCTCCATTACCTCCTGACCAAACAATCCTCACCTCCAATATCGTCACAACAATAAACGGTTCTGAAGTGACCTTGACAACTTCGGTAACTGTTCCTCTGACAAATGCCACCCAAGCAGAATCTGGATCTGATTACAGAGGATTGATTATCTTCACTGGATTCATATTCGGTCTCTTTGCATTGGTTTTATATTATAAACGGCATACCCTAATTGAATACATTAAACGAAGAAACCGTGCAAGGCTTCTTCAATCTCGTTTACAAGATATCTCCGATGACATTGCCAGATTAGCAAAAGACGGGAACTATAAGGAAGCGGTTCTCTTAATCTGGCAGGCATTTGAAAGAGCTTGTAGGGAAGCATTACAGGCTCCCAGAAAATACAATATGACTGTTCGAATGTATACTGATTACATTGGAACTATTACACTTGTTGATCCCCTTGTCCTTACCACTTTGGCTCATGTGTTTGAGAAAGCAAGGTATGGGAACGAGGAGATCACTGAAGACGACTTCAAAGAGGCATTCAATGCCTTGGAAGTCACTATTCAAACTTTGATTGCCACTGGCGCAAAAAGAATAGTCCTCGAAGACGAGGACGAAGATTTCGACATCGATATCGATATCGAAGAAGAATGAAAGGAGCGATAAAAAATGGGAATAATAGATTTCATAAAATCACTTTTCAGCAATGAGAAAAAAATGAAGCAACGGCAAGTTCAGACTGCCATGGACGCCGTAAAACAGGCGGCTCAATCTGGAAATTACAATGAAGCATCTATCAAGGCATTCTATGCCTTCCAAACAATTGGCGAAGTATACCTCGAAAAACCAAGGGAAAACGCACAAACTGTCCGTGAGTATATTTCCCTAGTCTTGGAAGAAGTCAAGGTTCCTCGCGAGGAGGTAATGCCTTTAGCATATGCTTTTGAGATTGCAAAATACAGCCCAAATGACGTAACCGCCGATCAGTTCATGAAAGCGGATGAGGCCTTGAAACTGTTTGAAAGCAGAGCAATGGGTCATGCAGACGGTAAAGGAAAGAAAGGTGGCGGTGCCAAGAAACAGAGGGCAAGGAAACGAGCAGCTCCTCGAAAACGAACAAGAAGAACAGGAAGGCGACAGCAGCGTGGTAACTGATAGAGCTCGAAAGGCATTCGGATGGATGCAGATACTGGCCTTGACATTCATTTTCGTTGTCGGAGTGGCACCCATTTTCCTCGCTTATGTTGGGGAAAGCAATGAGGCTTTCTCAATCTACAATAATGGTGCTGATGGACTTTCCATTTTCCGGAATGAACTTGAATTGGCCACTTTCGACTCTGGAGGTCAAAAATACAATGTAAGTAACCTCGTGAGCAATTTAAATGCTTTAAACCGTTTCAATGACAGCGGTGTTCTCATGGTCATCGGACCATCCGCAAAATACGACCAAACAGAATTCTTTTCACTCCTGCTTTTCCTGTTGCGGGGTGGAAGCTTGGTCATTGCTGATGATTTTGGAACTGGAAACGAAATTCTGGAACCGTTGTTCAAGGCTTTTGAATCATATGATTCTCTTGTGGAAACTCTAAATGAAACTGCGGGCATTCAAATCCCCACATTCAATGAATTCCTGCAAAATTTCACCTCTTCAGATGCAGGTAGTCAAGAAGCGGATGCTTTAAGCGGTACTGGTGTGGGAGGACAACAAATTCCTGGCGTTGATCTGGGAGGAACTACCCAATCCCTTGCCAATGGTCTTTTCAATCTAATCGGCAACGTATTGAAACGGTTTGGATTTAATGGTTCTGTACTTATGGATGTTGGAAGCAATAACCAAAATCCAAACAGACCTGTGATTGTTGACGTGGATGAAACAAATACCCCCTATCGAATGACGGAAGGAGTCCAAAAAATCCAAACAGAAATGCCCACTATTATCTCATTGCAACTGAATGTTTCTGTTGAGGTGACAGATCCCGATACTGGTGAAGTCAAACAAGTCCAAAAAACTGTTTGGCAACCTTTAAGTCGACTCTCCCTCTCTCAAATCGCAGGCGGAAGTTTAGGGCAAGCTGTGCCTGAGTTGGACACATTTAGGCAACTGGATTTCTTGTTCCCACTTTACTCCTCCAAGCAGTCTTGGATTGAAACAGACATCAAGGCCGCTGCGGATAATACCGCACAACCTGATGTGACTGAATGGGGAAACGAAGCATTCAGCCTTGCTTTGACCCTACCAATCTTCCCTGGTGGCGGAAAGATTGTTTTTATTGCCGATCCCAGTATTTTCATTAATAGATGGACAACAAAGGTTACGGAAAATGACAATCTGCAATTCGCAATGAACGTTGTTGAAATGGTCACTCGACATTTGGAGGAAAATGGAAAGCCAATTCCTGTAATCTTTGATTTTGGTCATACATATCAAGCATTGACTTCCCCTGCACTTTACTCAACAGCTTTACTGAAGCTTTTGGCAAACCTCAGCATGTTCCCGCTTCTCGCTCCTTTCGTTCCATTTACTGCCTATAGCTTCGGTAAACTTGTCATCCCACAATCCAGAAGACTTCGCCCTATCCTCCTCACAAAACGCAGAGGTGAAAAAGGGGCTTCCCAATTCGAACAGAAACTACAGGAAATCAAGGAAGCAGGTACTTATGGAGAGCCAATCAAGCATCTTGTAAATAAATTGGTTAGAACCGTTCAGTCTGACGCACGTTTCACGGGTCGATTTGCAAGAGATCCGAAAGAAATGGCTGATTTCTTTGTTTCCAATTTTCCAAGCGAATTCAATAGGAGAGAATTGACAAGAAACCTAAAAACACTTTTCAAAATCGCTGAAAATCCTGCAAGGAGAATGACAATGGTTCAAGCAAAGGTATATTTTGCTCTCCTGAAGAAATTACTTTCCTATGTCACATGAAACAATCATATCTAATAAATTAAAGAAATTTTATCTTTGGTTGTGTCAGACTTAATCAACAAGTACAGTCAAATCATTAGGGAATTACTTATTGACTTGGGAATTACTAATAAGGAAGTACTGGAAAATACTCCAAAAAGATGGATTAAATTCTTGGAATCCTATTCAAAACCCCTGAAAAATGATTTCAATGACTTTAAAACATTTCCTAATGCATCCGATGATATGGTTATAGCAGAAACCCACTTTTGGTCGATTTGTGAGCACCATCTCCTCCCATTTTTCGGAAAAGTATACTTCGGCTATATTCCAGACCAAAAAGTACTTGGAATTAGCAAAATTGTAAGATATATTCAATATACCTCAAAACAGCCATCCATCCAGGAAGAACTTACACAAAAAATTGCAGATACACTTTTTGAAAAGTCCAATGCAAAGGGGGCAATGGTATTGATCAAAGCATTTCATACATGTGTGGCTTCCAGATATAGCAATGGTTGGATGACCACGTCTGCAATCAGGGGCATGTTCAGGGAGAACAAGACTCTAAAAAATGAGTTTCTCTCTTTGGTACATCAATCAAAATTTGAAATGCTCGAATAGTATGGTTTGGAAGTCCTTTTATTTGATATGGACTATTTCATTAACGAGACAAATGAAACTCTTGCAATTGTCAATCCTTCTTTTTCTTCTTGCCCTATCAACATTCGTTAATGGTCAGCAATCCACCACCTTGTGGCCTGCGGGAATAGACTATACCTTGACTTATGCAGAAGACTTGAACATTGAATTCTTCAATGCTTCTCTTTCACAGAAGAATTTGCCCATAGTTTTCAATGTCACTGAACTTAACAACACTGGCTACAAATATTTCCTGCAAGGGAATGTGTCAAATGAATACAGTGTGAAAATGGACATTATACAAATTCCAAATCTCGGTGCCTTTGAAATTCCTGTTGGAGATTTGCCACTGTTTCTCCCATTGTCATTCAATGGAAAGGAGGATTGGATGGACTCATTTGGTTCCCAATTGCAAATACTCGGTGGATTCATTAATAATCTCAATAACAGCATTATTGTTGGATCAAACATTACAATTACAAATGAGGAGATTATCTTTGCACTGTCTGCCTCATTTGACAATATCTCTTTTATAAATATCAATCAAAATTTCGAGAACTATTTACAATTTTTGCCTTTAGATATATTTACAAACCAAAATTATACCCTGTTTAAGGCATCTGTTTTTACAAACTTCACTTATTCAAAAAGCTCTGGCATTCTGCAAAGCTTTGAGGTGAAAATTACATCTGCAAACGTGACAGATCTCTTGACCAATTATTCAAATCCATTGATCTATCAGGCACTTACCTTTGTCGCAGTTCTCCCTCCATTTGGCTCTTCAGGTCTATTTGACTCACCACTTCCAGTTTTACCCATGGTCTTTATTCTTCTTGTACTCACAAGAAGATTAAGGAAGAAATCTCTTTTCTAAACTTGAAACTTCCGCATCAGATAAATTAAGTGCATCCTTCAAGTTCTTGACTTCTTCAAGGAATTTCTTTCTAATATCCTTGTTTTTGCATCTAGGTAAAAGGTCAACACCTTTTTGATACGTTTGCTTTCCACTTGAAAGCGTCACTGACAAAATTGAAAGTAGGGCACACCAATCCTTCTTTTTCCTAAATATGTCCATCGCATAGTCCATCACTTGATCCTTTATTTTCGTTTTCATGGATATCTGATCCGTTATCATCGGCAAAAGATTTTTGTAAAGGGGGTCTTCCTTATCAAACTGGTTCATTATTTTCAATGTCATTTCAATTTCGTCCCAACTTAGCTCTGTGGATTGCTGTTCCTCCAATGTTCTCTTTAAATTCTTCCCAAATGCACGTTCAACCAAAACATTTGATCCCACTAACCTATCAATCTCATTCCGAAGGGTATCTTTTGTAGAATTTTGCCATTTTCCAAGGTCTCTCCATGTAAACTCATGACTCAAAATTACTTTGAATACGTCATTAAATCCATTTGCATCTTCACTGTTTATGACACATTGCTCCAATAACATTGCTTTCTGTTCCCTTTCCAATTCAATGTAATTAAATCCATTCAATACCAAGGAATTTGACAACTTTTTGTTTTTTGACTTCTCAAGAAATGAGCTTAGATCATTGAACAGCTTTTTTCCACCTTTCATCGTTATTTTGTTGAATTTAATGATGGTGTTGTATCTCTCTTGTTTTTCCTTGTCTTTGATTTTTTTTGACGCCTTCTCTAATTTTTTAACTAAGTTGAGATCTGCTTCCCTTGTCAATTGCAAAATATTTAGGTACAGCTGACCTATGTTTAATGCTTCATCATGTCTTTTTATTTTCAAGAATCCCTCTATTGCAGATTTATAATATATTTTCGAATTTTGTAGATCATTTTTGGCTAAATAGATTTTCCCAATTTTCTGATTTATTGCAGAAATTAGGGAAAGGCTTTTTTCATTCACCTCCACTCTGTCCAGAATATATTGAAAACTGCCCAACGCCTTATCCAATTCATTTAAGTGGAAATAACATTCTCCTTCAGATACTTTCAAAAAAAAGAAGTTGTTGATTGTTTCAGCATCATGCTTCTGTTTTGCAATTGTCGACTGGAGTCGGTTCAATGATTTCTTGATCTTTTTTAAGGCAGACCTGTAATCTCCGATTTCAAAATCAGATTGGATTGATTCCAATTTTAAGTCAATGTCCTTGCCTTTTTTTCCCATGTCTATTTCCTTATAGTTTTCCTTGCTTTTATCCCTTTAGGAACTGCTTTTTTCAAACCCTGTGTTTTTTACTTTGTCTTCATCCCCGCACTGTTCCAAATTTAAATATAGGTGATTGACCAAATTGGGTTGCTAGCATGCCAATGGTTCTACTGAGTATCAATAGGGAACGAATCCCAGAATTTGAGGAATTGATTGATGAAGCTTATGAAATGATCCAGAATATAGATGATCTTTCCCGTGCAATTGATTTCAGCGAACCAAACACCCCTAAACTTATGGTTCTCAAAAACAGGCTAAAAGATCTTCAAGAATTGATCTCTAACATTGGTCATTATCAAGATGTCGACGCGGCAAAAAAGCATGAAAAAATCATGGATATCCAAAATGACCTATTGTTGCTCACCAACCGGATTTTTGGTTTCAATGAAGAGATTGACATGACATTGTCAATAATTACCAATTTCTTGCTCAACCATCTTTGCTCCACTGCCGCGGCAACACCTCACTCACAAGTCATTGGCATCGCAAATGTCCTTGCGCAAGTTTTGTCAAGGGAGCACATAAATTCTGAGATCTCATATGAAATCCCAAAAGATATTACACAATCAATGTATTTTTCCCGCTTTTCCTTAATTTTCAATTATTTAATAACTAATGCTGGACTTTACGCAGCTCCAATTATCGGATTGCCGCATATCTCCATTTCCGCTTTGGGTGGATGGGCTGAAACTGCTTTGGAGCACTTCTCCCAATTGTTCCATTTCATTGAAAGTTATTTTTCCATAGAAAAATTCATTGGATTTGACAAGATGTTTGATTCAATTGTGCAATTTGACACTACCAAGGATGTCCTTTCTTCTTTTCTTTATATGAATGAATTTTATGCATCCTTGGCATCTCTTGCAGACCTGCTAAGCGGCTTGAAATTTCCTGCAAACCTTGCAGGTCAAGAGAATGATGTGGTGTTTAGTTCTAAAGAACATATTACACGGACTCTCTGTTCGTCAATTAAAAGAAATTATTCAATTATCCTGAAATATATCGACCAAATCAAGAAAATGTTCAATGAGGGGGCAATCAATAAAAATGAAAATCCATTTACTGACGAGGATCTAATCCGAATTGAAAATGAAGCATACTTGTGGAGTTTAATTGGGGAAATGGGGGAACACCTCATTGAAATTTTAAACTTGCAGGCAAAATTCTACAGTGAAGAGAATATCCTGCAAAACAATTTCTATGAGTTCATTAGGGACAACACAAATGATATTTACAATGAATTAAACATTCTTTTCAATAAGATTGACCAAGAGTTTTCATCTCTTATGGAAGGGTCATTGGAAGATCCAAGTATTGCCTCATCTTCAAGGTTTGTACAATACAGGCATTTCTTCCAATACATGCTTTATGTTGCTTCTGCCCTTTGGGTATATTTCAAAGACAGCCTGCCCATCAATATGGTCAATGAAAAATATTATTTCTTGTTTCAGATACCCAACATTGAGAAAAATCCAATTGGAAATATAATTCTCGCTCAACTCAAGGGATTTATGGGCATAGACAGCAACGATTACTCCTTAATTAACCAATCAATCATTATGTTCAACCAAGTATTGCCTGTCGTTGAATTTCAGTCCCATCATTATATTCATTCTACAATTACTCGCGAGCTATTTCAGAGCATCATCGACAATTTGTCAAATATCGAAATTGCACAACGGCTGCGAGCCACTGTTGAAACCTTTTTGGACGGAAATTTCATCGGTTCGGACAGCAAACTATTCCAAAAACTGATCGTATATAACGGAATGCTGGAAATTTATGAGGAAAGTGGTGTATTCATGGTCAACCCAGGAGAACGGTTGATCCCTTTTGATATATTCACTTGGCTGTTAACCCCTGGTATTCAATACAAAATCCCATTCATTCCGTTTAACACCGCTCTCGACAATTTGGATGAAGGATGATGTTTTTTTCACAATGCTAATACCTAAGGTTAAAAAGGAGTTTTGCAACTATACATATTAGGGACTTATGTCAAATTTTGAAAAAAAATCAGAAAGCTTGATTTCAGGGTTAATTGTTGTGGTAGTTAAGGAAATGGGTCCTGAAGTCGTATGTAACATTTCTCCAATTAATGACGACTTGGCTTTCATCACTTCCGCCCATCTGTTTTCATTGGCTGGTCTAATGGAAAATCAAGAAAAAGATGAACGAGAAGTTATTGGACCTATCCCCGTTAAAAACACTCCGGGTATCAGGGCACTTTTCTTCTTGACTAATGTAAATCATCCAAATTCAGACGACCAAAGGCTGGCTGACCATGGTGCACAATTGGGGATAATTCTTTTGTTCAAGGAGGATCGGCTTCCAGAAATCAGAAGGGCAATAGGTCTAATAGAACCTTATCTCAAGTCTTACTTTAATAGGTATGATAATTTTAGTGTTGAGGATATAGATTTGCTATTTGGAAACAAGTTATTTGACCATATTGTTGAATTGGTCTCAAAACCACGGACAAGGGCATTTTGGTATCAACCCCCCAATAAACTCATTGAATACAAAGACCCCTTTTACATAGACAAATCCAAAGACATAATCATTGTTGATGAATATGAAAAACAGGCTTATATCTTGACCTCTCCAACCACCTCACCTTTTGAAGCCCGAAAATTAAACAATACCGTGAATGAGATGAACTTCGAACTTTACCGGGGTGCCTTGGGCATCCAAAAAATGGATGACTTTATGGAAATAGAGCCTATCTTGATAAAATATGGAATTAAGACTTATTAGGGATTTCCTGCAAGAATTTTCCCTGCCCATTCGTCAATTGTCGATAATATGTCTCCTTTCCCCACTTTTTGAGATTTTATGGCTTCTGAAAGTTTGCGTATGGCAAAGAAGACTGTTGTTGCAGGAACTTCTCTTTGTTGCAACTCATCCCGGAATTCTGCTAAATATGCTGGTATCTTTTCTATCCTCTCTGCTTTAACTAAATTCTTCAATGTTTCAAACATTTCTGGAAGTGACAGGTCTGACCAAATTACCTCATTTGAGCTTATGATTATCTTTGAATCAATCATGACCTCTTGATCTTCTTCTTTGAGATATCCCTTTCTTACCAATTGTGAAAGATGAAATTCAAATTGCGGTACATTGGATTTTTCCCTTAACTTGTCTTTTGGTCCCTTTCCCCCGTATTTTATCAAGGTAGCTAATATTTTGGTCTCTGGATCCCCATAAATGGTCAAGGATTCCACAAATTCAATAAATGCATTTGTATATCTCTCATCATCACTTTCAATTTCTCGCATCAACAGTTTTTGTGTAGCTGAGGCAAGGCTTTCTGGAAGTCTCTGGCTGATGCTACTTGTTGGATTGCTTCGTTGAAGTTCACTAATCCTGTTCATTAGATCCTCATTTTCTTTCTTTAATCTATCGAGCTTTTGTTGTAAATTCCTGACAATTTCTGGATCTATTGCTTCACTATCCCTTACTTGAACTTTAGCTCCTGTTTCCAAAATCTGTATTTCTCTTTCCTTTTCCTCCAAAACATTGGCAAAATACAGATTTTCTTCCTCTAGTTCTTTTTTTGCCTTTATGAGCTTATTAAGGGCATCTTCATATTCCTTGATAAGTTCGTTTAACTCAAAGATCCTTGCCTGCAATCCTTGATTGTGCTTCATGGCTTGTTCATATTTCGCTTTCCATGCATATTTCGTATCTGAATTTTCATTGCCAAACATTGATCAATTAATATTGGGATTACATTGTTTAAGGGTTTCTACTGATAAAAGTTTCAATCAATGGTATTCTGAAGGAAAATATGACTTGTTTGCTGTGAAATTTTTGGAAAATCCAATTATAAATTCTTTTTCTGCAAATGCAATTGGCATATGGTTAACTGTTAAGTTGTAAATTCGGTTACATTATTTTCAATTTTCAGTCGAATCTTCAAAATCTGCATAATGGATTTATAGATATAATGGGGATGCATTTAATTAACAATAAAAAAAGGGTTTTTCCTTAGGTATTTTTCAAGAGTGTTTCTAGTTTTTGGCAGAATTCTCCAAATATTTCTGTTGTTTTTTCTTTTTGTGTTGGGTTTATGACTGCCTGACCTAAAATAAAAAATTCTGTATTATTCAGTCGGTTAATCAGTAAAATTTCTTTTGCAAGTTCATTGTTCAATTGGAAAATTGATGATTCTCCAACCCATGTCCTATCAATCGGCAATTGCGATAGAATTTCCATCAAAAGCATGACCTTATCTTCATTCCCTAAATAAACGTGAATTATCCCGTCATCTAGATCAGTGAGTAACAAAGTTTCAAATTCTATTCCATCATATGTCAACAATTTGTCTATATAGCTGAAAGTTTTTGGCAACAGCTCTTCTGGAAATTGATATGTGTCCAAAATCCTTTTAATATGTTTCTCCACTTCTTCAGATGGTGACCAATCGAACAAGGTTTCTATTGTAATTTCTTTACCCAAAAAATCCATTACGTTTGACAGTTTCTTTGAAATTAACTCTTGATTGTCAAAAATGTCACTGAATGCAATGTATTGAACACCATTCTTGCTTGAGACTGTTATTCTTAATGAGCCAATGTCCGCTCCCCTGAAATCAAGATCAGAAGAAAGAGTTCCTGTAAAAAGAAGTAATGCCCCAACAAGACCAGAAAGCAACGATGGATCCACCTTTATGGTCTTATCATCGTACAAATCAAAACCTAATCCCGAATCTTTATCCATAACCAAAATTTTATGGATCATCTTGAATTGTTTTGTTTTTTTCCTTAATAAACTAGCCGAAAGAATAATCCCCACGACAAATTTAATATAAAAATTAAATTGAAAATAAAATGAAAAATTCATCTCTCTCGGTAATTTTGACCTCTCTGGAAATCACTTAAACAAGCTTTTTTAATTATAAATCCATTAAAAATTCGTTGAATAACACTATTCATGGCTCCGAATGGGAAGACTATCTTGATAGTCTGTATGATTGGGTTAATTCAAGATTGACAGCCTACCAAGAAGGAGAAATTTCTAAAGAGGAATATTACAAGGATTATGATTATTTTAAAATGGAACTGAAAAGGGTTTATTCGATTATAGAGGATGAAAGAAAAAGAAGAGAAAAAAATCCTACGGAAAAAATTGAACCACAGGTGATTAAACCAGATCTGATATTCCAGTATTTTTATGGAGAGGAAAAGAAAGAAATTATTGAAGAGGACAGCAAGGAAACTATTTCTGAAATCCCTGAAGAATCCATTCAGGCACAGGAAAAAATTGTGGAAAGCCAATCTCAAAAACCACTCTTTGAGGCTATTAAAAAAGTACAATCCAAGAAAAAGCATACCCCAACAAATCAGAATTATACCCAAATCCAAATTGTTTTGCTAGGCGAAAGTGCTGTTGGTAGAACATCTTTAAGGAGAGCTTTCTTGGGAAAACATTTCATCAATGAACACTTAAGTACTGTTGGCGCTGCTATGGAGGATAAAATCATAACTGTAGAAAACGAACATTTCAAGATTACTCTGGTGGATCTGGGAGGACAAGATTTTTATGCGCCTGTCCGTGCCAATTTCTACAAAAAAGCCAATGGGGCTCTTCTTGTGTTTGATTTAAGCAGAAAAAACACGTTCATTAAATTGGATTCTTGGTTGAGAGAATTCTTTATGCATACAAAACGCGGTCTCCCATTCATCATTGTTGGAAACAAATCAGATCTAAAAAGGGCAGTGAAGAGAGAAGAGGGGATACAACTTGCCGAAAGCTTGAGTAGGCAGACAATGCATGCAGGATTTGAAGTGAAATATTTTGAGACATCCGCAAAAGAGAGAATAAATGTTGATGAGGTATTTCTTGAACTAATCAGACAAATCAAGCATTTTAATCATGGGAAAAAACAAATGTCAAATTAGAATAAAAATAAGAAAGAAATTCAAAATTTTTGGAGACAACAAATAAATTATATGATTTCTTTGAGAACATATGTCTGCTCCTGAGTTTACTTTCATCAATGCAATGTTGTTTGCCTCCAAATTTTTTACCGTCTTGCTCCCCACCTATCTAATTATTCGATTTTTAATGCCACGTATCCCCAAACTTGGAAAAATTCCTGTATTGAAAACAATGATGCTTCCATCTGACTTGTCAAAAAGGATTTTCTTTGTTTTCTCATTTTCCATGTTTGCAGTCATTGTTGTTTTGTTTGCTGTGATTTTGCCTAGTTCCAATACAATTGACGATTGGACACTTGCAGTCACTCTCACTGTGACAATCATAGTAGTAACATTGTTCCTTTCAGGCGGTTTCGAACGTTCTGTCTCTCAGCCACTTAGGTCTGTTGCATTGCAATCAGCCGAATTTGCAGACAAAAATCTAGCTGCAAAAGTGAAATTGTCTGATAGTGGTTTTGGAGAAGCTAGAAAACTGGTTAATGCCAATCGCCAATTAGCTAATGTGTTTCGTACACTAATCACTAACATGAAAGACACCACCAATAGACTTGCAGAATCTGCTGAAGAATTGGCCGCTGGTTCCGAGGAAGTTGCCGCGACTACTGAGGAAGTGACCAGCACCATTCAGAACATCGCGGAAGGTGCCGCCGAACAAGTACGCCAAATCAATCAGATTTCTGAAATCATTAAAGAAATAGAAAACATTATTGAAATCTCTATTTCTGAAATTGCATCCACATCAAGCATAACAAAGGATCTTGCAGAGCAGACAAATCTCATTTCCCTCAATGCCGCCATAGAAGCTGCAAGGGCAGGAGCAAGCGGACAAGGATTTGGTGTGGTGGCTGACCAAGTCAGAAAACTGTCAATTGAATCAAAAAATGCATCTGCATCCATTGAAAATACAATCACTGAAATTGGTGAAAATATAAAGGAATCTGTGGCTCGCATTGCACACGCAGTTAATACCATTCAAGGAGTGGCAGAAAACACTGCGGCATCATCTGAGGAAGCCGCGGCAGCAGCGGAAGAACAGGCGGCATCACTTCAAGAGATAACAGAGCATGCTCAAAAATTGTCGGAGCTGGCAGATAAGTCACAGGCTATAATCAATGAATGGAAAATTTGATTGAATTTGCGGGATTTGATTGTAACATTTTTTTACTATAAGGTTACTTTTTATCCATGAGTGCAATAATAAAGAAAGTTTTTGCGCGAGAAGTGCTGGATTCAAGAGGCAATCCCACAGTTGAGTGCGAAGTCCACACTGACTCCACTTTTGGGAAATTCATAGTTCCATCTGGTGCATCAACTGGTCAGTTTGAAGCTGTTGAACTTCGTGATGGAGACCCGAAACGCTTCCATGGAAAAGGCGTATTGAAAGCCGTTTCAAATGTAAATGAAATAATCAGTCAGAAAATTGTGGGAATGGACGTTACTGACCAAGAAGGAATTGACAAGGTTCTGATTGAACTTGACGGTACACCTAACAAGGGAAAACTTGGTGCAAATGCCATTTTGAGCGTTTCAGCCGCTTCTGCAAGAGCCGCCGCAAAAGTGAAGGGTCAACATCTCTTTGAATATCTTGGTAACAGTAAACGACTGCCCACTCCTCTTTTGAATGTCATTAATGGAGGAAAGCATGCAGGTGGAAAATTGGCAATCCAGGAGTTCATGATTGTTCCAAAAGGCTTTGAAACATTCAGGGAGGCATTGCGTGCCTCTTCTGAAGTATATCATTCGCTGAAAAAATACTTGAAGACCAAATATGGCTCTTCCTCAATTAATGTGGGCGATGAAGGAGGCTTTGCACCCCAAATAGATTTTGCAAAGGATGCTTTGTCTGCTTTAACAGAAGCCATAAACAATGCAGGATACGAGGTTGGGGAGCACTTTTTCTTTGCAATAGATTCTGCCGCATCTGAATTCTATGAAAATGGAAAATATTTCGTAGATGAAAAATATATGGATGCAGATGAACTGTTGAACTACTATCTTGAACTTATTGATGATTTCCCTGCATTGATTTCCATTGAGGATCCTTTCGATGAAAATGATTTCGAAGCTTTCTCTAAAATGGTCAAAAAAGTAGGAAGTACAAAAGCCATTGTTGGTGATGACCTGACAGTTACCAATGTTGAACGAATTCAAAAGGCTATCGATATGCAGTCCATGAATTATTTACTATTGAAAATCAATCAAATAGGGACATTGACTGAAGCCAAAAATGCTTTTAACCTTACAAAATCCCAAAATTGGGGAGTTGTCATCTCTCATAGGTCGGGTGAAACGGAAGACCCATTCATTGCAGATTTGTCAGTTGGATGGGGTGCAGAAAGAATTAAAACAGGGGCTCCTGCAAGGACTGAAAGAGTTGCTAAATACAATCAATTGCTGAGAATTGAAGAATTGCTCGGAGAGGAGGCAAAATATTATAATCAATAAATTTTAAATCAATAAATTTTATCTGCATCAAGCATAATTAAAAAAACTATTCCTTTTGTTTATATATCTGGAAATTCAGAACAAAATTCAGTTAAGTGTGGTCGAATGGATGTTCGATGGGTTGAAAACAGGAAAGTCATAGTCATCGATGATTCCCTTTACCAACGGGAATTACTTTTCAGTCAACTGACAAAGGATGGTTATGATGTTGTTGGTTTGGCTGAAAATGCAAAAGATGGGCTTCGAATGGTGGGAACCCAACGACCTAACATTGTCATACTTGATATTTCTCTACCTGACATGCCTACAGACGAAATTATTCGGGGTCTCAGATCACTTTTGCCAAATGTCTTTATTATTGTCTCTGCTCCTTTGGGAATGGAGGAAAATATCCATTATCTCATAAGGGTGGGTGCCAACGAGTTCTTACCGAAACCTATCGAAAAATCCCACTTGGATTATATTTTGGTGAAATATGAAATTACAAATTTCCCTGAAAATACAAATCTTGCATTTGTCATCAATTTTCTTCACCAGCTTTATTATACGCAACTTATTCAGTTTGCAGATGATGAATACGAAAAAATAATCAAGAGGGTTCTCATCAGGAATTTCAAAAACATGGTTCGAAAATATCCTGAACGATTTATTTTCTATGAAAATCCCTTGAAACTGGACGTGGTTCTTTCATATAATAAGAAAATTCCTGTACAGCTTGAAAAGGTTATAATCAGGCAAATTGAAAATCTGTTCCAAAGAAATTTGAATGACTTGGAAAAGAAGATACCGTTGGAGATACTTCAATCACTCCTTCAAGAAAGCTTTATGTCATATTATTCTCTTGCAAAACCATTCATTGATGCTTTTGATTATTCGCTTCCTGAATGGAAAAATTTCAAATTCAAGATTGTCAGACCATCCCCTCCGATGCAAACAGAAAGGCAAAAGTTGCAATATATCTCAAATACTGAATTTTCATGGCCTGACATCCCAATCAGTCCAGAAATTGAAAGAATAAACGCATACCGCTTTGAAAATGAAAGAGGTCTTGCATCATTAAAGGAATTGAAATGGAAAAATGATGTCAATGCTTTTGTTGGTCTCGCAATGTTCGATGAAATTTTAGGTCCTGTAATGGCTCAAGTTACCCCCTCGGTTGTCCCCGAATTCATGGAAGATACAATGAAAATCATTCCCAGCCTTATGGATCGGCAAGGACTCAAGGATATGGAACCATTTTTGCACTCCGAAAGTGATTTTGGATCTCTAAATATCGTATTTTCTGTAAGATCTGAAAAGATGAGGGGAATGTCTCTCGATCTCATGCTTTCCATAATTGTCTCTCCAATTTCTGCAAATCATCTACTCAAACTAAGCCAAATGAGTGGAATTCTAAAAGCAACCGCCGCCCAAATCCTCTATCATCTTTCTGAAAGTGATGTTGCCGATCCTGTAAGTGCAATCAAATTGAAATCAGATATTCCAGACCTTCTCAATGTATTTCTCCACGAAGTGAGAACATTTTTGGAATATTAGGCTGGCAATATCTTTATAAAATAAAAAACTACATTTGTATTATCCAGGTGGTTATGTATGAAGTCAACAAAATTATCTCCATTGACATTTAGAATCACTCCAGAAATGGAAAGAAGAATTGAAAGGATGGTTGAAAAGAAGCTTTTCAAGAATAAGGCTGAACTTATCAGAGAAGCAGTGGAAAATTTTCTTCTTAATGAAAAATTAATTATGGACAAAAAGTGAATCAAGAATCTTTTGAAAAATCATTTTTATAACCCAAAATTGTAATCATGGCTTCATATTGCTGATTTGAGAGCTGAAGTTCATTTGCATTATGCCTTCTCAAAAGATCCGCGGCTATCACCTTAATCCTTGGAAGGTCTTCCTTGTAGATATTCTCATCCTTTTGCAGGCTCTTAGCTACAAGCATCAAGGCATCAAGAATCCGAACCTTTGGAATAAATTCCTTATCCATCCTAACATAACCACCAATGAAAAAAGAAAATTAACGAGTTGTTAAACCTTTCCCAGAATTACTGACTTGGCATTACATTTAAACTCATGTCCAATGAATTGAAAACAAAAACATCCAATTTATTTTTTCCATACATGTTACAGATTCCATGTTTTCATTGCATGTCTCCCATCCTTAACTTAATTAATTTCAATAATATTTTACCTCTGTGAATGAAACTGACTTTCTAATACAAAGTTGGGAAGAAACATATTCTTCCGCCCTCTCTGTATTTCTTCAAGTTTGGGAAGACGGGTTTGTGCCAGATGTTATCCTTGGAGTGGCAAGAGGTGGTTGGGTGCCCGCCCGCCTTATTGCAGACTTTTTTAGAACGAAACAGACGGCAAACATCAAGATCGATTTCTATGGAGATATCAATGAGAGAAAGGAAGAGCCAGAAATCACTCAATCCGCACCAAATCTTTCTGGAAAAAAAGTCCTTATTGTTGACGATGTGGCGGACAGTGGAAAAAGCCTCAAAAAGGTGATGGAACAGCTGGATCAAATGGACAACTGTGTCTATAAAACCCTCACAATTCATTACAAACCCCATTCCATTGTCAAACCTGACTATTATCTTGTTGAGACAGACAAATGGGTTGTCTATGGCTGGGAAAAATTCGAATTTATGGAGCAGTTTGCACAAATGATGAAATCCAAAGGCTTAGAGCAAAAAGAAATAGAGAAAAAACTAATGAAGCTTGGCTTTCATCCTGGGGAGATTGGGATCTTTTTCAACAACCTACAGAAACAACACTAAAATTAATTGATGGTTTTTCGGGAAATTGTTAAGGTTTTTCCCGAAAAGTAAACACCTATCCTGAACAATTTCCTGTAATTTTCCTATTATTTTTTATATATGTTTGGATGTCATTGAATCGATTTGGGATAAAATAATCCCAACATGCTCATAAAAAAGGAATGAGGATCATGAGCGACTATAGTGAACAAGTTCTACAAATAGTAAAAAAGAGAGACCCCAATCAGCCTGAATTCCATCAGGCAGTTTATGAGGTTTTAGAAACCATCAAACCCGTTCTTGATGCACATCCTGAATTTCAGGAAAACAGAATTCTGGAAAGAATCGTCGAACCTGAAAGGGTCATTCAATTCAGGGTTCCTTGGGTTGACGATCAAGGTGTAATACAAGTCAATCGAGGCTTCAGGGTACAATTCAATTCTGCTTTGGGACCATACAAGGGTGGTCTGAGATTCCATCCCTCCGTTAATCTTAGCATCATTAAATTCCTCGGGTTTGAACAAATCTTCAAGAATTCTTTGACAGGCTTGCCAATGGGTGGTGGTAAAGGTGGTTCTGATTTTGACCCCAAAGGGAAATCTGACGCTGAAATCATGAGATTCTGCCAATCATTTATGACTGAGCTCTACCGCCACATTGGTCCAAATACTGACGTACCTGCTGGTGATATTGGTGTTGGTGGTAGGGAAATTGGATTCCTCTTCGGTCAATACAAGAAAATCAGAAATGAATTCACTGGTGTTCTTACAGGAAAGGGAATTGAATACGGCGGATCATTGGTAAGACCTGAAGCAACAGGCTATGGACTTGTTTTCTTTACCCGTGAAATGTTGGCGACAAAAGGTGAATCATTCAAAGGAAAGGTCGTTTCTATCTCTGGATCTGGTAATGTTGCCCAATATGCCGCTCAAAAAGTCATGCAACTTGGAGGAAAGGTTGTTACCCTAAGTGACTCAAGTGGATATATCTATGATCCAGATGGGTTGGACGAGGAAAAATGGGAATTTGTCATGCACTTGAAGAATGTCAAGAGAGGAAGAATCAAGGAATATGCTGAAAAATATGGTGTCCAATACTTCCCTGGAGAGAGACCTTGGGGTGTAAAGGTTGATATTGCATTGCCTTGTGCTACACAAAATGAAATCAATGCAGAAGATGCCCAAAAATTAGTTGACAATGGTGTTATTGCTGTTGGTGAAGGGGCAAACATGCCATCAACTCCTGAAGCCATTGACATTTTCCTTAAAAACGGTGTCCTGTTTGGTCCTGCAAAAGCTGCAAATGCTGGTGGTGTAGCAACCAGTGGATTGGAAATGAGCCAAAACAGCATCAGGCTCTCATGGTCATTTGAGGAAGTTGAAAAACGCCTTGAAGAGATCATGGTCAACATTCACAAGGAATCTCTTGCAGCTGCCAAGAAATACGGACATGAAGGAAACTATGTCGTTGGTGCAAATATTGCTGGCTTCCTCAAAGTTGCAAATGCTATGCTTGCACAAGGTGTAGTATAATCCTAATTATCCTTTAACTTTTCCAATATCTTGTTAAGTTTTTCATCATAACTTTTCTCGGTATCTGATTGATACAGGCTTTTTAGTTTTTCAAACTCCCCAATTTCTTTCTGAAGCAAAACTCGTTCCTCCACTTCTGCTATTGTTTTTCTTAATTCAATCTTATTGCTTGCATGGATTGTAAATCCAATAAGGGAACCCCAAGTCTCTTCAAGCTGGAAATTCGGTTCTATTTGAAGAAATTGCCTCAGACTATGGGATGCCAAATCTTGATAGCCCAATTCATATTGGCATTTGAAAAGGAAAAACCAATATTCTGCCTTGTTGTCCTGTTTCAAAAGTTCTTGAATGGATTCAATTGCTTCTTCATACCTTTGTTCCTTGTAAAGGAGCTCTGTCAGAAGCAAATCAATAAGAATGGATTTTGCACGATTCTTGCCCTTTTCCAATAATTCTATGGCCTCTTGCAGTTTGTTTCTCTTCTGCAAAATTAATGCGTAAAAATAATACGGTTCCCAATTCGATAATGCTGACCCTCCTGACTCAAAATATTCCTTCAACCATTTTTCTGCCTTTTGCAATTCCCCTGCCTGATAAGAGATCATACCCAATTTTAACAAAATATTAAGGTCCATACTGTCCAGTTTATGTGCCTCAAGATAACAGGCATACGCATTTCCATAATCTCTTTTCAAATAATGGAGTGCTCCACAAAGCACCCATGCCCTTTCATCCTCTGGATTTTCCCCCAATTCTTCAATCAACCCATTGATTAATTCCCCTATGCTATCCACGGGATGATCAAAATTCATTAACTATTGTTTGTTTTCCTAGTTAATAACTATGCTTTTGTTTAGTGAGCAAATTAAATCCCAGTTTCAAATTATTAACAATCAGAATGGTGGTGGCTGAACCGCTAGATTGTTAAAAAACTTCTATCGCTTTCAATCTAATGGTAGATTTAACCGAGGAAATTAAAGTCCGATCTAAAAAGGCATTGGATTTCCTCTTTACAATGTCTGAGAAATACATAATGCCTGAAGACCCCTTGAGAAAGGCTGCTTTGCATTATCCCAAAAGTGGCGGGAAGGGATTTAGGCCCGCAATGCTGATGTTGACTTGTGGCGCTGTCGGAGGAAATGAGGAAGAGGCTGTTCCTGCCGCAGCGGCCATAGAGGCACTTCATGTTTCCAGTCTGATACATGATGACTATATGGACAACGACGATACAAGACGTGGTGCAGAGGCTGTATGGAAAAAATGGGATCCTACAATAGCAATTCTTGCAGGAGATGTGCTGGTTGGACTGGCTTTCCGACTTATCTCAAAATTGCAAAACATCGGAAACGAACTAAAAACTGAAATCCTTTCTGGATTGGCTCTAAAATACACTGAACTATGCCACGGACAGATGTTGGACATTGAGTTCACCAAAAAACCAATTGAAGATGTCTCACTTGAAGAGATCAAACAGATGCAATATCTCAAGACAGGGGTTCTTTTTGAGTTTTGTTGCGTTTCTGGCGCTCAAATCGGATTAAAAAATAAAAACCATGAATGGATCGACGCCATCCGCTCTTATGCAAAAAAAGCAGGTACTGCATTTCAAATACAGGACGACATTCTTGGGTTGACCGAAGACAGCTCTAAAACTGGAAAGCCCCAATTTTCAGATATCAGGGAAGGGAAAAGAACAATTATTGCAGTCCACTCATTTGTCCATGCATCTGAAGAGGACAAGGCGTTTCTTCAGCAATATTTTGGGAACCATAATGCAGATGCAGAAAAACTCCAAAAAGTCTATGATATTTTTGAAAAGACAGGATCTATAGAGTTTGCCAAATCTTTGGCGCTAAGTCTGGCAAAAGAAGCTCTTGAAGCCTTGAACTCTCTGCCTGACAGCACAAACAAGGAAATCCTTCAGGAATTCGCATTGTACATGATCAATAGGTCATTTTGACATCTCTTGAAATTCTTCAATTGAATTCAGTTATTTTTATTAGGTTTTTAAGTTTACTGTGAAAAATTTATAAGCAAATAACATTTTTTTCACATATGCAGAATATTAATGCAACCAAAAAGGTTGGAAAAACCATTGTCCATTATGAGGAAATTCCTGAAAGGGTATTGTGGTTTTACCATAGGGGCTACTTAAACTCTTCACAGTCTGCTAAGGTTGTGGTTGCAAATATCTCCATTTTGTCTTTGGTTGCATTGGTATTAGGGTATTTTCAACCTAATTCTGGGTTTAACTACTCAAAACCCCTGCTTTACCTTTCTTTCCTGTTGATACTTCCAATAGGCATGAGGTATTTCAGGGTTGAACTGTATCGTTTTTATCCATTGATACTGTTTACACTTATTTATGACATTTTGTCTATTTTGCAATTTTACTTTGTAATCCATCCTTCATACCGTCCCCTCTATTATTTCGACAAATACTTGTTTGGATGGATTTTTGGAGGTGTTCCTCCCTCTTTTTATTTCTTTGAAAACCATAACCCTTGGTTTGACATTTTCTTTAGTATAATTTATTTTTCCCAAGTTGTAATTCCTCCTATTTTGTTTTTTTATTACCGATTGACTGACCCTGAGGAAATTCCTGTACTTGTTTGGGGAATGGGGTTCTTGGGTGTCGCCGCCGCATCCATTTTCTTGTTGTTTCCCACGGCTGCACCTTGGTACATTTACAATTTTGGTTTCGATCCCACAAAAGTCAACAGCCTGACTCCTGACATAGCTACAGCAGGACTATGGAATGCAGATCAGGCATTGGGTACTGATTTCTTTGTCTCATTTTTCTGGTCAAATACACAAGCGAAATTTGCCGCTTTCCCAAGTTTGCATGTTGGTGTCGTTGCCTTATTTTATTTCTTTGTGAAAAAGAAAAACCTTGCATTTCAAACCTCTCTTAAATATTACTTGATTTTGATGTTCTTTACAGTAGTTTACCTCAACCACCATTGGGTTGCTGATGCATTGGCAGGATTTACCCTTGCTTATTTGGCAGTTCAGTTGTCTTCTCATCTTTACAAGGAAAAAATCTAAAATTAGTTCTAAATTTGGAAAAATACCAATATCATCCCCAATTTCTTGGAAAATTGCTTGAAATGGAACAAACAGCTTTAAAACAATATGGGATTTCATAATTTGGAAATTTTATTTCAATGGTGATTTCATGAAAAATGAAATAAGTTTTAGAATAAGTGGTCAAAACGGAGACGGAATTTTCTCTTCTGGAGAGGTTTTTTCCAAAATCTGTAGTAGGTCTGGTCTTCATGTCCATGGATATCGGTCTTATCAATCTGTTATCCGTGGAGGTCACGTTAATTATAGCGTCCGTGCCGCTAATTGGGACGTCGCTGCACCTGCAAATTACATCGATGTCTTGATTGCCTTGAGACCAGACAGCTTCATTGTTGATGCACCACACATGTCTGACGATGGAATCATCCTTTATGATTCCAAAGGATTTCGTATCAAACCTGAAAATGTTAAAGTAAAGGAAGGAGTAAGAGTTGTGGACATGCCTGCTGTTGAGTTGGCCGCACAGTTCTCCAATCTCAAAATTGTTGCTAATACTGTCTTCTTGGGTGCTGTTGTTGCAATTTTCAACCTTGACATGAGCGTATTCGAAAAGATGTTAGCCGACAATTTTGCCTCAAAAGGGGAAGAAGTTGTCCGTGTCAACGTAGAATCTGCAAGAGCAGGATACAATTGGGCTAAGGAAAATCTGGAACCTTTGCAACTTGATATTACAATCGATCCAAATGCAGAACCGAAAATGTTTATCGGAGGAAATGAGGCTCTTGCTCTTGGAATGCTAATTGGTGGTCTGCAATTTTATGCTTGGTATCCAATGACACCTGCAAGCCCTGTAGGTCATTTCATCGCAAAATACGGGGAATTGGCGGGTGTTGTCTGTAAACAAATGGAAGATGAAATCAATGTCTCAAATAGTGTTGTAGGTGCAGCAGTGGCTGGAGCTAGAGCCGCTTGTGCAACCTCTGGAGGCGGTTTCGCTCTTATGACTGAGGCTATTGGCTATGCATCCATGGTTGAGGCTCCTGTAGTTTACATTGAAGTGGCAAGAGGTGGTCCATCAACTGGTCTGCCAACTAAACAGGAACAAGGTGATTTGAGACAATTATTGGGTGCTTCTCAAGGTGACTATCCACGTGCAATTATTGCCCAGACAAGTGTGGAAGATGGCATCATCCTTGGTCAAGAGGCTTTGAACATAGCTGAGAAATATCAAATGCCTGTAATCATTGCTTCTGACTTGTATATGGGTGAACATTTTGAGACAATTCCTGAGCCTGATCCTGAGGCAATTCCCATTGAACGAGGAAAATTGATCCTTGATGAGGTGCCAGAGGAGATGAGACCATATAAGAGATACCTTGTTACTGAGGATGGCATTTCTCCAAGGACAATTCCTGGCGTAAAATATGGACAATATGATGCAGGTTCTGACGAACATGATGAATTCGGAAAATTGATCTCTGATGTAAGGGCTGGATACCCTGAATCCATCAAAATCAGAATAGAACAGATGAACAAAAGAATGAGGAAAATGGAAACTCTTCTAAAGGAATTACCTGCTCCAACAGCAGAAGGTCATCCTCCTGAGGATGCAGATGTCTTGCTCGTGACTTGGGGCAGTCTTCTTGACATTACAAGAGAAGCAAGAAGAGAACTTGAAACACAACATGGAAAAAGAACTGCCCATTTGAACATCAGGTATATTGAACCATTCCATTCAAAAGAAGTAAAAGAAATTCTTGAATCTTACCAAAAAGCAGGGGCAAAGATCATACTTGTCGAAAACAATTATACTGGACAAATGGGTCAACACATCAGAATGAAAACTGGCTTTGAAATCAAAGACAAGTATCTGCGGTATGACGGTGAAACAATTCTCCCAAGAGAAATCACTTCTGCCGTGCTTGAAATCTTGAACAGGTGATTATCATGGTCGCAACACAACAAAACGTACAATTATTCACTCAAAAAGACTGGAAAACGGATGTCGCTAAACCAACTTGGTGCCCTGGTTGCGGAGACTATGGAGTACTCTCAGCAACAAGAAAGGCATTGGTTGAATTGCAAATTGATCCAACAGATACATTGGTTATTTCTGGTATTGGATGCTCCTCCAATTTCCCCCACTTTATCGGTGGCTATGGCATACATTCTGTGCATGGTCGAGCTGCGCCAAATGCTGTTGGTGCAAAACTTTCAAATCCTGACTTGACAGTCATTGTGGCTGGTGGAGATGGCGACGGACTTGGCATAGGATTGGGTGGTTTTGTCCATGCCGCAAGGAGAAACCTTGATATCACTTATGTAATTATGGACAACCAAATTTATGGTCTTACAACTGGACAAACCTCACCCACCTCATTGCTCGGTGCAAAAACAAAGAGTACCCCTTATGGAAATATTGAAAGACCAATCAACCCAATTTCCATGGCTTTGGCCGCAGAGGCAACTTTTGTAGCAAGAACATTTTCTGGTGACGCCAAACATTTTGCAGAAGTTATGAAAAGGGCAATCGCCCACAAGGGATTTGCCATTGTGGACGCCTTAAGCCCTTGTGTCACTTTCAACAAGTTCAACACCTATGATTATTTCAGGGAAAGGGTCTACAAACTTGAAGAAACTGACCATGACACTTCGGATCTTATGGCCGCCTTCAAAAAGGCATATGAATGGGAATTTGAAGACAAGGTACCCATTGGTGTCTTCTATGAAGTCCAAAGACCAACCTATGAAGAACAAGAGCTTGCCTATAAAGAGTTCGGCAACCCTGTCAAAAGAGGTCCTCAAAGACCACCCAACCTCAAAAAAATAATCAAGGACTTTTATTGATCTGACTTCTTAAATTAATTAATTCCTTTAATCCTTTAATTGATCTAACACCATACCAACTTAACAAACTCCCATCAATAAAAAATACAGGGACATTTTCCAGTTTCATATTAATTCGTTTCAGATCTTCTATATCTGGTTGTTTGAATTCATACGGCTCTGAAGGCATTATCAAGACATCAATATCCATTTGCTGAATGCTTTCCTCATCTACTATAGGATATCTTTCTTCTCTGTTTTCCATGACATTCTCAAACCCTGCCTGTTGAAGCATGTCATGAATGTACGTATCCTTGTTGACACTCATCCATGGGTTTTTCCAGATCGGGCAAAATACTCTAAATGTTTCTTCAAAAGTATGTTTGTTTGACAGTTCCTTGCCTTCAGCAATCACATTTTTAATCTTGGTTTCTTTCTCAACCCCAAACAGTTTGGATAAATCCTCAAGAAGCCTTACACTTTCTGAGAAAGATTTCGGAAATGTCACAAAAACATCACAGAATTCTTCTATTTTTTCAATTCTTTCCTTGGGGTTTTCCTCCATATTTGCAATTACTAGGTCAGGTGAAAGATCCTTGATTTTTTTGACATTCGGTGATTTTGTTCCCCCTACCTTTGGCTTTTGCTTTGCTTCTTCTGGTGCAATACAATATCTCGTAACGCCAACAATCTTATTCCCCAACCCCATAAAAAACAATGTTTCTGTCAATGATGGAACAAGCGAGACTATTTTATCTCCAGTAAAAGGCGAAAATACCTTTCCCCTTGCATCTGTTACTTTCACAATGAATCACTCCAGCCATTTCAAAAACAATTCAAAAGGAATCTCTTCTTTTACAAGTTCCTCAATCTTTTCCTTGAATATGAGATTGTAGTCCTCTATTTCATCTTCTGGGATTTCTTCCTCACTCATTTCCAGCAAATAATAAATTTCCTTGCCAGGAATGGTAAACATAGGATCATACACCTGTTTAGTCTCAACATGCCTGTCATAAATATCCACAAAATTATGTTGCTCCAACTCAATCCAAAATTCACCTGAATCAAAATAGATATTGAAATATCGGTTCAAGCATCTTCTCCTGTTTTTAAAGAGAAAATTGGATGTTTCAAGAAGAAATCTCGCATACTTTTTCTCTGACGTTTCACTTTCCATCGGTTTTCTCATTATTTGAAATTAGTAGAAAGAATTAAAATAACTTACAATTGTCTCATTAATTTTTCAAGACTTCCCACTTTTTATGAAATTTATATATTAATAAAATCATTCAATTAATTAATCTCTTTTTTTTGTTTATTCTATACAATGAAAACAATGTTTTTATTAAGTCTGTTACATTTTTTTTTGCACAATGACCGCCAATTCCTCTGATTTCATAAAAAAAGCACTAAACAAGATGCCTGCGAATTATTTACTTGCAAGTCGAATAGAAACTTATTTCTCTAAAGACGAAAGTACAAAAGAACTAAGAATTAAACTTGTATCTGCATTGAAAAATAAAAAAATTTCTGAAAATCCCCCTGGACAATCCCTCTTGGATTTGGCGACTGAAATTGCTGAAAGAATGAACGGTCTATGCGGCTATTGTGCTGAAATATGTAAAAACCCTGACCATCCAAAACTTATGGAAAATTACTCACTCTTTTTTTATTCACACAGTTGGGACTCTGAGGTGAATGTTCTAGGGACAAATGGATCAGGGGTTGTCTATCTAGACCCTGTTGGGGTCCAACCCGAAAAATTCGATGATCCCACAATTAAACCAGCAGAATATCATGTGAATTCTAAATTTGTCGCTTCAATTTCTGCTCTCTTAAGGAAAGAAAAGGCTTCTGCACTTATGCTGAAAGGAGGCGAACCTTCCTTTTATGCGCCGGCAATATTCAATAGTGTCAAATTCTTAAAAGATAACAATCTTTTCCCCATCCCTCAAAATTTACTCAGTGCACGTGCAGACATATTATCCAATTACCAAACAGATCAATCATTCCTGTTCTATCAAAATTCAATTAATGTGCCAATTTCAATTTTCTCTCCTTTATTGGCGAATTCACTTATCATTGAAACACTCTCAACAATCATTGATCTATGGAATGTACAAATTGATTATTTCTCTGATCAATGCATCTATGAAATTTACAAAACTGAGAATTACCTTGATAGATTTCAAGCCAATTTGGAAAAATTATCTGCAATCTCCCATGATGTTATTATAAGGCATCATGTGCATCCTGGGCATTTAGAATGCTGTACAATTCCCGCCTTGGATTTTTTGACTTCAAAATTCCCCCAACTGCCCATCAAGATTGATTTGCGATATATTATGAATAAGAAACAAAGGGAAGAAATTAAACAAATGATATTGAATTCTTATGGAAATCATGTCAACCTGTCTAGTTCATACGTAACTGAATGGCTCCTGAACACCTGAAGCTTATTTCCCTATGCTTAATTCCCTATACTTCTCGCTTGCTTCTCGCCAATCTTTTGCATGCATTATTCCTCTTGAAACTGTAAAAATAACTTTTTCTCCAAATATTTTTTGAAGCAGTTCTGGTTTACCACCTTGGGATCCCAATCCTGGTGCTAAAACAAATGGGTCAGGTGCTATCTCTTTCACTCTTCGCAAATGTGATTCCTTTATGTGGTTTGTTGTCCCAATGACCATTCCACTTGCAAATTTTTGGGCGTCTGACGCCCATTTCTCATAGGGGGCTGGCGAGCCTTCAACTAGGTACTTTGCTTCTGGATTTGACATTATTGTCAATAGGATGATTTCCAATCCTAATTTTGATGCTTCTGTCGATGTTTGCTCTGCGTTTCCCGGAAAAGGTGAAACTGTAAGCATATCAAATCCTTCTTCACTTATGGCAATTAATGCGGCCAAATTACTGGAACCTACATCACTCAATTTGTGATCCATTATTGAAATGGCGGGATGTTTGTGAATTCTTTGATTGATTTCTTCCATCTGTTCCGTTGTTGCACCAAGAAAAAACTGCCTGTTCAATTTATAGGCAACTGCAAGGTCCCATGTCTTGTCAACCAATTCCAAGGCCATGGAAATGCGGTCTTCAATTGGAAGGGTAACAGGTGGATCAATACCTATACAAAGCTGTGATTCCTTTGATAATACTAGCGAATTGATATCTGTTTTCAATTGCATTCCCTATGCCCATTGGGAAATACTGTCTTCAATTGTCTTTCGGTCTTCTTTACCCAGTTGTGGAGAAATAAGCAATCCATCCAATATTTCAAAAATGCTGAAGGCTGAATGTATTTTTATCCCCATTTCATTCCAATCATGCATTTCCTTTTTCTTTCTTCTATCTATCAAGACAAGAATGTCCTTGACATCTGCTCCTGTATTTCTCACTGCCTCAATGGGTTCTAACTTACTGGCACCTGTGGATATCAAATCATCAACCAAAACCACAATATCTTCTGGTTTCAAATCTTTTCCCTCAACCATTTTTTTGGTGCCATGATCTTTTTTGGATGAACGGATTTGTATTAAGGGCAATTCTTCTTCCAAACATAATGCCGTTGCAAATGGAACTCCTGCAGACATGATACCACCTATAACGACATTGGTCTTGCTCTTATACAACTTGTTAAACATAGCTTGGTAATATTTAACGGTCGATTTGAAAAGATCGGGATAGGATGGAATTAATCTTAAATCAATGTAGAATGGGCTGACATCACCTGATTTCAATTTAAAATTTCCAACTTTTATGGCTCCGATCTTATAGAGGTGTTCTGCAAAACTAACCAAATCTGGTTCCTTCATAAATATAAATTTGCAATCTTTATTAAAATTTATTCCGAAAGCCTTCTCAACAAATTAATTAATGAATTGCCTGCCTTTACCGTTAGCATTCCCTTCCATACCCCGATAACATTTCCATTTTTATCAGTGACCAATATCGTTGGGACTGTTTCAATCCTCATTCTTAATTGATCAAAAGTTTTGGATGCTATGTCAATCTCCATTAATTTAGCTCCATTCAGTCCATTTTCTCTCAAGAGGATTTTTTTTGAATAAATGCATTTTGAACAGAATGTACTCTTAATAAGAATTATGGCAGGATGGCTAATCCCATCGATATGAACCCGTTTCCCAATCAGCACCTTCTATTCTTGATTGAGTTTTGACTTTTTAGGATGTGCCATTGTGGAATATATTTATTCATAACTAACTAATTTCAATGGATGACTCTTGATCAATCTGATCTCCAGATTTTGTATTATTTAAAACAAAACTCGCGGATATCTCTGACTGAATTGGGGAAATATATAGGTCTGACACCAGCCGCAATTAATTATCGCCTTCAAAAACTTATTGAAAACAATATCATCAAAAATTTTACAATAGAAATCAACCATGAAAAACTAACACCCAACTATCAGTCTTTCTACCTGAAGGCAAAATTATCACGGCACGAAATCCCTATTCAATCAGATCCTCTTTCACAGGTCTTCTTCAGGGAAATTCACCTTGTTGCTGATTCCTTCAATTTACTCGCAATTACTTATCCCTTAGACACTGATCAAGTAAGAAAACTGATTGAATTCCTTGAAAACACAGGGATAACGGATTATTCATTGGTTCCAATCATAAATTCCACTTTCTTTTCGTCTTCTATGGAAATTCGAGGTGAAAATATTCAAAAATTGTATTGCCCTGAATGCCAAGCTGAAATGACTGGAAAGGCAATCATTGTGGAAGTCGACAAAATGAAACTAATGGCATTCTGCTGTGACGATTGCAAAAATAACTTTCTTAAAAGATACGAAAACATAACACAATCTGCTATTTCTAGCTGATATGAATGCAACTTTTTTTTAATTCATGTTTGTTTAATAAAAAATATGGCTACTGTTAGCGTAGATGAAAATGAACTAAACATTGATGAGATGACCCCTTCGAAAAAAGTTTCAAAGGAAATTATTTTTCTGGTGATTTCAACATTATTCTTGAGAATCGGATTTGGTGCAATCCTGATAATATTTGACTGGACTCTTGTCTGGGGAATAGAAAATGCTTTGGGTGTAGCTGAACATTCAAGTGTTGAATCCATACTCATGACCTCCTTTGCTGCAATAACATATCTGATTGCAGAAATAATGATGACTGGTTATTATGGGAACAAATCTGATAGGATTGGCGCAAAACCAGTAGTTATCTTTGCCACATTTGGTTCCATGATTGTTATTTTGCTTTATATGCCATCCTCAATTATTTTTGAAAAATTTTATATTATCCATCCTTTTATTGCCCTTACTTTGTTGACTGGATATCTTGCCGCAATTCATTTCATACATGGAATTTTTGCATCCGCAACAGTAGCTCCAACTTTAGGATTTATAAACCATTACTCCAATTCAACAAATAGGACTCTTCATATGGCTTATTTTGATAATGCCATTCTCTATGGAAGGGCATTGGGAATGATAAGTGGCGCTTTTGTCTGGATTGCATTCGGTGTTGACAATACAACGAGTATAACTGAACAATCTAGAAGAATTGCGTATTCATATCTTCCCCTTTCACTCCTATTACTCATTGCCACATTAATATTGTATTTCGGATTGGAAAACACCCCGAAAAAAGAGGAAGTCAAGCCATTTAACCTCAAGGAGGACGTAAAAATTGCGTATTCCGTAATGCTAGCTGAGGAAAGAAAACCATTGTTGCTTCCATGGCTTTCAATAGCCGCGCTAATCGGATCTGCCTCAATTTGGGGTCCAAGCGTCGCATTTAGAATTGCAGGGGGGGGTAACGGACAAAATTCTGAAAGAGGCTTTGACGCCATTCTTCCCATCATGATGGTTCTTTTTGCATTGGCACTGCCTGCACCCTTTTGGGGCTGGATTGCAGATAGGAAGGGAAAGAAAAAGGTTATGCAGTTTGGTCTATTCAGTATGCCAATTGCTCTTATTTTGGGGTTGGCAATTGGCTTTCCCTTCTATAAGGAGGCTCTTTTGAATCAAGAAGCCTCTATCATCAGTAATATTCCGTTTTTATTGTCCTTAGCCCCTTCAATTTTCTTTTTTTCTGCATTCATTCCTATCCTAATTGGATCGCTTGGTGAAACTGCGAAAAAAGAAAAGAAGGAAGATGGTCATGTTATGTCGGGTTACCACTTTGTCATTGCGTTAGGTGAAATAATTGGTATACTTGGTGGAGGTCTTTTCATTGGATTCTTTGCATTGTTACATACTATTGGTTTGATTAAGGACGCTGACATTGCATTGCTTGTCGGATTTGTGCTTTTTGAAGTAATTTTAGTTGCAGGAATGACAATCGGTATCATAAGATTACCTGATAGGTATCATTGACCCGTATGACTCATTTTTCTGTGATTTTTTTAATTTTAATTCACTACCTTAATAACTGAAGTAGGAATGTAGATAATAGGTGGCATCTCAAGTCAAATGTATTGTAATAGATGATTCTCTATTCGTAAGAAAAACACTCGTCTCACTTATTTCAAGTTTGGGTCATCAAGTTGTCGGCGAATTTGGGAATGCGGAGGATGCATTGGTTGCCATTCCTGACACAGATCATGATATAATCTTCCTTGATATCATTCTTCCAAATATTTCTGGTTTGGAAGCCCTAAAAATGATATTGTCCCAAAACAAAGATGAAAAGGTAATAGTCCTGTCTGGTTTGGGTGATGAAGATGTAATTAACGCCGCTCTGCAATTGGGGGCTATAGACTATATCCAAAAGCCAATTGATGAAATACAACTCAGACGCGTTTTTGAAAGGATAATTGAATCATATTTTATTCCTGACGCAGTTACCCTTTCAAAAATAGAGGCAACTGCAAAACTTGTCTCAATTTTCTTTGATGAACTTCTATCAATTGCAACATATCAGGTTCGAAGAGTCATCAAATCCCAAATTGATTCACTTTTTTTAAACCCACCAGAAATCATCCCTAAAATGTTTAAGTTGGATCCAGAAAATTTCGGCATAACAACCAATGAGGAAATCTTTGGAATTTATGAAGAAGAAGAGGTGATTTATGCATTAAACGGCTTTATTGAGATCCTAAAAAATGAACTTTCATACATTTATTCAGAGGATTTCATCAATCGTCTTTTTCAGTCTGCTATGCTGGCAATTGCCTCAAAACCCAGAACCGCAAAACTTGTTGCATTCGTAAATCCCGAAGAAATTGGAATTCCCCTTCCTGATAAGGTAAATTATGATCAATTTAAATTTTATTTACAAAAATCCCAATTGCAAATTGAGGATAATCTCCTGTTGGCAACAGTGTTTTTTGGATCAATAGGTCCAGAAATGAAAAACAGGATTGGAAATGAAGAAATGGTGCCTGAGAATACCATAGTTAAATCTTCAATTTTCTATTTCACCTTGGTTGGATTTGGAAACGAGAAAAAAGGTCTTTTCGGCCCCTTACCTGTTTCAGATCTAAATGATGTATCTGCTGTATTTTTTTCCCTTTATCCATTGGAAGATGAAAACAATCCCAATCCTATTAGTACAATACTTATCCTATTCTACAGGTATACCGCGGATAAGATTGTTGAGGATATTAATAAGCTGAACTTTATCTTTAGAACACGGCTTGGCAATGTAAAATATTTGGGTGATATTTCCAAACCGATTTTGAGGGGAATAATGGAGGATTTGGTTGAATATTATAGAGAAATAGAAAATGCTTGACCATTAATTTAGTGGCTGATAAAAATAGTCATTTGTTGGTTTCTAAATTCTATAGTTTTTTATATTATATTAAAAAACCCCTTTAAGGTGGACAAATGCAATCTGTCGGATTGACCACAGATATCAAATTATACAAGATTGTCATTGCTGGAGAGACAAATGTTGGAAAAACCAGCTTAAGAATGAGATATTTCGGCGAAAAATTTACCAAAAGCTATATCCCAACTCTTGGAGTTGATTTTTCTGTAAAAAGACTAAAATTGGATCAATCTACCTTCGCAGAAATCCAAGTATGGGATATGGCTGGACAAATGACTTTTCAGGCTTTAAGAAAACGATTCTTTCTCGGTGCATCTTCAATCTTCCTAGTGTTTGATATCAAAGACAAAGAATCCTTTGTAAAGCTAAGGGAATGGTTTGACGACTTTTGGGTATCATTCAACAATCGAAAGGACATCCCTGTTGTATTGGTTGGTAACAAAATTGATTTGGGGGATCCTGTAGTATCAAAAGAGGAAATGGATCAGTTTTGGGAAAACATCAAAAAAGATTACCCTGATTTTACAGGAAAATATGAAACTGTTTTGACTTCTGCGTTAAACGGTGAAAATGTTCAAGAGCTTTTTGATTCTACTATCCATCATATTTTTGAACTTTATCGGAATTGATTCAAAACATTCAAAACATTCACCCCCATTGTAAGGACAAACAAAAAGAATGCCGCCAAAAAAATCAAGGTTCCCTGAATTCCTGCAATTTCCTTCATGAGTTGTTTATCTCTTCCCCAACCGGGAAATATCTCGAATAAGATAAACAAGGCAAGTACTCCACTGAAAATCTCAAATGCCAAAAACATCTCTATTTGCATGTTTTGACTGATGTAATGGAATAAATAACCTATTCCCAAATAAATAAGCAGTAATTTTTTCTTGGTGTTTGGATGCACTATAAAGTAAAAATACTCACTTTTTGACATTGTTTGGCTTTGATGTTTCTTCCTGTTGAAGTTTTTTGTAAGAATGATTTTGTCATCGTTGATTGTCGATTTTGAAAAGTCTGTCTTGACTCTTACATTCAAAATAGAAACAAAGAAGGTTGTTAACACTAATGTTGAAATAAATCCAAACTTATCTGCAAAAAAATCTGCATGGAATCCATGTGACGCATACCCATTTCTTATCCACAAAAAATATGAGGCAATAAACATTCCCGACAAAACAAAAAATGTTACCAGCGTCAACAATTTTGGAAGGGAATCAAACAGCAATAGGTACTTGAAAAATAAGGCTCCGAATATTGCCAGCCATAAAGGAAATATGATCTTCATGTCTTCTTTTTTGAGTAAGGGGGTTGTTGGTCGTTCAATTTCAGTTTCATAAATTGAATCACTGGGTTTCATTGGATATGAGCGTCTTTGATATGGTTGCTGGAATTGTTGTTGTGGTTGATACATGTTCGGTGATAAAGGATATTGGGAATTTTGAGATGCTGGAAATTGTTGTTGGTATTGTGGCGGCGGAGATGTACCTTTAACAATTGTGCTGGATGTTGGTTGCCCACAATTCTGGCAAAATTTGGAATCTGGCTTTAAGTTCTCTCCGCAATTCCTGCATTTGTTCATTGACTGAGTTGTTGTGTCTTGCAAATTTTCCTGTCTTACAGGGCTTCCACATTTTCCACAAAACTTTGCATCAGAAGATAGGGCATTCCCACAAACCCTACACGACTTTTCACTCACAATCCAGACTTTGCTTCACTCCTTAAAACCAAATCGATACCTGTTAACTCCTTTTCTCAATCAATACGTCAATTCATGAAATTTTAACTTCATTTAAATTTATTCTCTTGTCCTGAATATCATGGACTCAGAAAGAAAAATGTCTATTATGGACATAAATGACTTGGAAAACAAAAAAGTACTCGTCAGGGTGGATTTCAATGTGCCCATTAAAGATGGTGTGGTCAAGGACGACACAAGAATCCGTGCCGCTCTTCCAACAATTAATTACTTGATCCAAAAGAATTGCAAAATTATACTTATGTCACATTTGGGAAGACCAAAACTTCCAGATATCGAAAAAAAATACTCCCTCGAACCAGTCGCAGAACATTTGAAAAATCTGGTCGACACTGATGTCTTCTTCTCTCCCGAATTGGTCGGTGAGGAAACAAGAGCGCTTATATCAAAATTGAAACCAAAACAAATCTTACTTCTGGAAAATACCCGTTATAATCCTGGAGAAACAAAAAATGACCCTGAATTGGGGAAAGAACTCGCCTCACTTGCTGATTATTTTGTCAATGATGCTTTTGGTACACTCCACAGGGCTCATGCCTCAACCGTCGGTGTTGCGAAACACCTGACTGCTGTTGCGGGTCTCCTTGTCAAAAAAGAGATAGATGCCCTTGATTCATTCCTGAAAAACCCTGAAAAACCAGTATTGGCAATCTTTGGAGGGGCAAAGGTGTCTGACAAGATCAAAATCATTAACCGATTTATTGGATTTGCAGATTATATTGCCATTGGAGGAGGGATGGCGTTCACATTTCTTAAAAGCAAGGGAAATCCAATTGGGAAATCCCTCGTTGAAGATTCCATGCTGAATGAAGTGGAAAATGCATTGCAGACTGCAAAATCAAAAAATACTGAAATTCATGTTCCCAAAGACTTCAAAATCGGTCATGATCTTGACACTCCATTCTTGGAAAACAATATGCCTAAGGTTGTCAATGCTGATTCAATTCCCAATGATGCAATGGGTCTTGACATTGGTCCCCAAACAATATCTGATTTCAATGACCTGATAGATAAGGCACATTCAATTTTCTGGAATGGTCCCATGGGTGTTTTTGAAAATCCCCTCTATAAGGAGGGCACTTTAAGCATAGCCGAAAAACTCCTCCAGAAAAAGACAAAAACAATTATCGGTGGTGGGGATAGTGTATATGCCCTTAATATGACTCTTAAAGAAAAAGGTCTTTCATTGCCTCCTGAAATCCATGTCTCAACTGGTGGCGGCGCAACCCTTGAATATATGGCTGGAAATGTGCTTCCTGGGCTTGAGGCACTCGACAATCTTGCCTAATTTATGCTCTGAAAAATCCTGCCAACTTTTTCTACGTATTTTTCCAATGTTGCAATTTGGAAGTATTTGTTCTCTTCTGTTAATTTGATAACTTCTTTATTGGTTTGAATTAACAGCTCTTTTATATCTTTTATTTCCTCATCAACCATTTCTCGAATATGCCTGGATCTTAGCATATTCTTGACATTTTCCAGTTTGTTGATAACCTCAAATGCCTTGTCATGCTGGTCGTACTCGATATGGCAGGTCAACAACATCAACAAGGTCTGAATTTCCAATGATTTGAGGTTTGATCCCTCCAACTCTTTAAGCATCTTATCTATTTCTCTTATTAGATTATTATATGTCCTGTCGTTAGGCATTACACGAAATTCCATGATTGAAATCTTGATTAACCTGTACCATGCGACCATTTTAAGTGAAAAGTCTGGGAAATTGTCGTTTTCAATTATCCGCATTAATCTTTCTTTTTTCTTTATAAGGTCTATCAACCTTCCTGAATAAAAGCATTGGTCAACTTGCATTATGTCAATTATGGAGCTAAACCATAAATCTTGTTGTTTTGATGCTATTTCCTTCAATTCTTCCAACAATTTGTATGCCTGGTCAACCTTGTTATGACGTAACAATGAATTATGCAGTTCCAAACCTCTCTCAAGCTGTAATTTTGCATGGTTGAACTGTTTGCTTAAGTTATATGCTTGACTAAAGAAATCAATCGCCTTTTCCATATTGTCCAAAGAAAGATTTGCATTTCCAAGTTCCCTAAGAACATATGGCAAATCTGACTCATTGCCAATATGCTGAATGGCCTCAACAGCATTTTCAAGATAATGAATCGCAAGATCTGGTCGACCTGTCATTTGATAACAATATGCGAGGTTTAACAGGGAAAAAAATCTAACTGGGCAATAAGGAATGCCCTGTAATGAATCAATAACCTCATTGAACAGACTTATGGCCTTTTCAAATTTGCCGACATATGAGTAAAATAAACCATGATTATTCTTCCTATAATTTTTCCAAAAAAGGTGTATACTGAAGGGAATCACGCTTGGATTTTCTGGAATTTCTTTTGTTTTATTTATCTCTGCTTTTGCTTTTGCTAAGTCCCCTGTTTCAATATACCAAAATGTTTTGATAATCCCATTGATCCAATTTATATACTCTTTTAGGTCTGAATAAAGTTTATCTGTCTGATCCTCAATGATACCAATGTGGGTTTTGGCAGTATTATAATCCCCGTTTCTTATTAATCCCAAGATTTTGATTTGATTGAAGTTTATTAAATTCACAAAGCACTCTTCTTCCCATGTGATGGGGGGTGGTAAATGCTTCAATTCCAAATATCTCCCTGAGATCAAGTAAAAGAAAGCAAGAAACAAAGCTTCATTCCAATCTTTGGGAATTTTATCCTCTGACTCTTCATATTCAAAAAATATTTGCCTAATCCCCTCAACTTCTCCCTGCAAAAGAAGTTCCAAACTTAAATCAAAAAA
>WAKA01000178.1 GCA_015523565.1 Candidatus Heimdallarchaeota archaeon
GATCCAGCCTGATCTTGAACAGCAGGTAGGTGGTGACGATCTTCTGGTCCTGTGTCAGCCCAGGGTCATTGAGGATCAGTTGCCTGATGTACAAGGAGCCCAATATGGATAGGGTAAGAAGAGTCAGGTGCACCAGAAGTGCCTCGCCCAACTTCCCAGCCACCAGCAGGGACTGCCATGCCATGAAGGACAGGGTGAGAAGCATCTCCTTGACAATTTCCATGATTATATATTTCCATACCACGTTATAAAGCCATTTGGAGACAACCAGCTCAATCGGCGAACGTATTGGTGGGATTATTTGACCATTTGGCAGGATTGGAAAGTTTGGCGATTTATCAGCCGCCGCATTGAGCAGGAAAGAGAAGTCTGAAAAGGGCAGATGGAACCCAAATTGGGGGGACTTGCCAAACATGTCTGTCAGGTTGACTTTTGCAATGCCGAAATCAAACGCAATGTCATCCCCTGTCCTGAAGATCCCCAAGCGGTAAGCCTGTCCGTTGAAGCTGTAAACGGCAGGATTCTGGGAAGAAAGTGTGAACCCCGGTATCACAGTCTCCAAAAGCCTTCCCAAGGCAATGACCAGCTTGTCTGTTCCTGCAGAAATGCTGTCAACCATCTTCAGGAAGACAGATTTCAAACTGCCCCGCCGCCTTGATGCCATGCAAAACAGTACATGTGAACAGGAACATTCCCATGAAAATACGGATAGCAAAAAAAACACAAACATAAGTTACTCATGGGCTTCTTTCTTTTTCTTGTAAGCTTCAATCAACTGTGCAGTCAGTCTTGACCTGAGAATCAGGTACACCGCGATAAACGAAAAAAGAATGGCAAAATATTGGACTATAGGTAACCCATAATATTTTTCAACCTCAGAAACCCCTGCACCAAACAGTACAAAGAATAATGATATAATCCCCCCAGATTTCCCCCTTATCACCCATTCGGCAATCCAAAGCAGAAAATACACCAAAACGAAGAGAATAAGCCTCTGTATCCTCTTATCTTCAGGAACCCCCTGAGAAATTGCAAAAAGCCCCCAAAAAACGAAATAATTAAAAGTAAAGGTTACCCATATTTTTTGATACCAGTCTTCCTCATCATTTTTCCATGACTGAACTGCACTTTCAACCGTTTGCCAAGGTTTCAGCTCGCGATATAACTCATGAGTGTACTTAAACTCTTTTTTTGTTCCATAAAGCCCTTCAAGAGCCTTTCTAAAGGATTCGTTCTCCACCTGTGAATTGAGCCAAAGCAATCGATCATATAACCGACTATACCGTAGATAAGCCCATTCGATGAACCTGAAAAAGGCAAAGCATAGACCCAAAACTAGGACCCCAAGCAAAAAGAACAGTTTTCCCATGGTACCGTCGGCAAGGAATGAGGAATAGAAAAATGCACCGCTGACAACCAGAAAGAAGAGGAGCACAAACCATCCGTCATATTCCCTGACAATTTCATGAAGGTGGAGTTTTGACAAAATGTAAAACCCTTCGTCTTTATCGTACAGATAAAAGAGACCCAAAAGGGTAATCATTGAAACAGCCAAAAGGAACTGAGCCCATTGCCGAATGTCTTGCCAGAATAGCAGGGGATTGTCCCCATGTGACACAAAAACCTGAAGGATCAACCCCTCTGTCAGGAACAGGGGCAAAAGAAATAAATACATGTATACAATATATGGTCCATATTTTTCTTTCTGTTTCTTTCTCTCATATAATTCAAAATAGTTGATGGCCAAGGTCTCCCCCACCTGCTCCTTGAGCCAGTCATATCCTAGACCTGTTATTTGGTTAAGCGGTGAGATTTTCCCCATAAATATCCCCTACAGGAATCTATCTGCCCTTTTAAGGTAAAGGACACTCATTGTTAAATGGTAGGCAAACGAGAGCAAGACCAGAAGGAATGTGCCACCTAGAAAACCCTTTGCTGGATTGGTTTCAGATCTGCCAGTCGCAAAAAACAGTTCCAAAAATGCATGAAGACCAAATTCTCCAATCAAATTTTCCAGAGTTTTTTTATTGATTTCAAACATATCTGAAAAAATCCCTTCAATTTCCCCAAAAGCCATACCCAATCGCAACGGGGTAAGAGGATAACTTGGATTTTCCATATAATTGTAAACGTCATTGGGGTAGGGATTGCTCACTATGGCATTGAAAAGATTCAAGTAAAAATATCGTTTGAAAACATCTGTCAACAGATTTATTATTACTACAATAGTTTTCAACATATATTTTGCTTTTGACCCAAATAGTATCCCCACCAAAAATACAATAGCATTGACCAAAAGCTGGAGCGCCCAGCCGAAGTGGAGGGCGGCAAAGAATTCTGCAGTCAGCCCCATGGTCCGAGTGCGATTGATGGGTTCCAATGGAAAAGCCGCATACTGATCAGGAGCGACAAGAAGCCAATCAAACAAGCCATACAAAACCAGCATGAATATCATCAACTTCATTGTCTCGGTCACAGGAGCTGGTGATTCAATATACCTCGAAATGATCATACCGATGATCCCTGTTTGGTAAATATCCGCCGTCAATGCCAAATTCACCATGTTTCTCACAAGGCTTGGCATCCCCA
>WAKA01000179.1 GCA_015523565.1 Candidatus Heimdallarchaeota archaeon
CCTTTCAAAAACTCCCTTAAAAAGTGATTATAAGGGTCATACAATTTACTTTTGTACAAGAACATGCTATGAACGATTTCAAGATGATCCAGAAGGATTCATTCGATCCCGACATGTCAAAATCCCGATTGAAGAATGAATGCACAATCAGATCGCCCGTCAGACTTCATCTACGCAAAGGTATCGCTGACAATATTTTCATCATTTTGTGCAATCTACTCACCTATTGATGCCATATAATCTTGAGGATTGAACCAACATTCAAATTCAACTAAACCGATGGCATTCAGTGAAAAGGTTCAGTATCAGTTGCAGGGGTCACAAGAATATTCGCGGGACTCATAGAACCACTTGGGAAATAACAAGGGATAATTTTTTGTCACCAAGAGGTGACTGTATCATTGGGATTTCTGCATCACATGGACTTCTTGATTTTCCTGAAGGGCTCAAATCACATTTGAAATCAGGGGGGGAGATTGGTATCATTCTGGAAACTGGAGGCATGACATTCCATGGGACTGCGTCTGGTCATCCTGACCTTGAACTCTCTCATTCTACAGAATGTGTATTCCGCAAAAGTGAATTTATCTCTGAAAGAACTGCGGCAATCAATTGTAGCTTTGCCGCAAATGATCTTCCTAGAGAGATGATTGAATTGTTGCAAGACGAGATGTCTGTTTTGACTGTGACCATTGAATGGGATGATGGATCGTCTTGATAGATGGGCAAATAAATAATCCTTTTTATGTTCCATATGTGAAAGATGTTCAATGCATCGAAGTGGATAAGCTGGAAGGTCAGAGGGTCGTAGGCATAATAAAAGACAATGGTCTATTGGACAGTACCCACAAGATCAGGGTGGAAGGGGTAAATCTTTTGATTCCAGTGACTGATGGGCATCAGGCGATATCTTTGTTGAAGGGATATAATGTCCATGCAAATATTGTTTTTGCAGAAATGGAAAGAAAAGTTTCGAAACCCCAATCCATCTATGATTATCTTGTTCAAAGCCTTCCCCAAAATCTGTGGAATGATATTCCCACTG
This sequence comes from Candidatus Heimdallarchaeota archaeon, assembly GCA_015523565.1. GTDB lineage: Archaea > Asgardarchaeota > Heimdallarchaeia > Heimdallarchaeales > Kariarchaeaceae > WAKA01. Next base: position 1,046 of record WAKA01000179.1, read on the forward strand.
CCTTTGATATCATTGGGGACATTGCCATTGTTGATCTAAAGGAATCCTTGGTTGATTATGAAACAGAGGTAGGTATGGCAATTATGCTAGTTCACCCTTCAATACGGTCTGTTTATCGGAAAATCGGTGGAGTTTCAGGCCAATACCGTTTAAGACCTCTGAAACTAATTGCAGGGATGGATGAACCCTTGACATTTCATAAGGAGTATGGTCTTGATATCATGGTTGATGTACGCAACACATATTTCTCTCCAAGACTGTCAACAGAGCATCACCGCGTGGCCTCAAATGTCAGGGAAGGAGAGCAAGTTCTAGACTTGTTCTGTGGGGTGGGAAGCTTTCCATTGCATATTGCCTCATTGGTTGAATGTGAGGTGGTTGCTGTGGATATCAATCCATCTGCCATTTCCTGCTTGAAAAAGAGCATTGAAAAAAACAGGAAACGATTGAAGGGCAGAATAATTCCTGTGTTGACAGATGCATCACAATTCTTCCCAGACAAGAAATTTGACAGAATAATCATGAATCATCCTTCTGGATCACGGGATTTTTTTGGAATTGCGACAAATCTTTTGGCTAAAGGTGGAATTGTCCATTATTATACCTTTGCTCCCATCAAGGATTATGAAAACGCAGTGAAAGAAGAACTAAATCTCTATCTTCAAGATTTTGAGATAATGGGATATACCAAAATCCGGCAATATTCTCCCACCGAATATCATTTGGCTGTTGACCTGAAAAGAAAATATTAATCCAAATCCAAATGATTTAACTTTTATCTGTCAAGGTTGAAGACGTATTGTGGCAGGGAAACCTCCTAACTTAGACTATAAACCCCCTTCAAAAGAGGGGAAAAGTTCATCTCCCCCGAACCTAGACTTCAAGCCCAGTTCCCAGCCCAAGTTGGATTCCCAACCAAATCCTGAAACGGAACAGACCAAGGATGGTCAAAAAAAGGTCATTGGTCCTCGAAGAGGTTCTCCCACAGTCATTCCAGAGAAATGGGATTTTTCCAATTATTACAAAAGAAAATTTGATCCTAAGGCATATCAAGAGCGGTTCCGTGCAAGGAATAAATTTGTTTCCATCAATAGGCTTCTATTAAGGGAAATTACTCTTATCTTACAGGCAAGGTTCAAGACAAAGCTGGAATTCCCTTCCATGAACATGCTTATTGCAGGTGTAATTGATCAAGCCTTTAAAGCTCAACTTCAATATCTGGACAGCATGATTGACCTTATCAAGGCTCATCGAGATCCTCTCTTTCTGGATCTGGTCAGCAGTGGAGATACTAATCCAGACGTTCGCCCCACTTCATTTGAAAATGCCAAAAACCTTGTTATCCGTGAGTATCATAGATATTTGGAAGACCTTCCTTCCATTGACTTCATGGATTATTTTGAAGAAGAATTCAAACGTCTGAAAGATGCGAGACTATTCAGTCGTCTTGGATTTTGGCAACTTTATACACTTGGATTACTATTAGAATACTGGGATCGTGAAGAAACCTTGATGCAAGTTGATGCAAGTCCATTTTTCACCTTTTTAGATGATTTGTTGATAGACTCAGACATTCACCGAAGGGTGGTGGGTGTAATCTTGCTTTTTGCCTATACCTTGGTAAGAAACACCCCTGATTTTCTACTAAGCTGGAATCATTTTACATTAATTCCCAATGTCCTTCGAAACGGGTATGTGATAAATCCGTGGCTCAGGACACGATATGGCTCCCCTACTCAAAAGGGTGTAAAGTATGAAAATTTCCTGAAATATTTCTTCCGTTCATTCGGCAAAATCCATGGTCGTGCTCCTGATATGCCTGGTGGTCCTCGAGAGGGATTTAAAGATTGGTTGGAACGGACTTTTGAAGAGATGGAACGACTTTTGTCCATTTATCCACTATTTCAGCATGAGGGTCAACCGATGATTATGGAGGCCATTCTTTTGCAATTAAGCCGTGAGCTTGAAAGTGAGCTGGTTTTACGTGAATATGACCGTGACGGTGTTCTCATATCCCATCCAAAATATGCAGATTATGCGTTTCCTCTACTCCAATGGCTACAAAAGCTTAGTGAAAACAGGGAAAAGGCAGTCAACATTACGTCCATATCTGAAAAAGGAAAGAAATACATTCTTGATCAAGAGCATTTACGGCTTATACCCTATGCAATCAAAAAACTGAATGCCAAAGGTGAGAAATTTGTCCAACCATGGTTTTGATCTGTTGTTTGCTATCCGAACTTGTCAATTAATGGAATTGTCAACCTATGGAAGGGAGAACTTGTGAACTGACTTCTCCAAACCCAATTCTGAAATGCTCATTTTCCGCGTAAGCCTTCATAATAACCCTGTCATAGTCTTGCAGTGCTTTTCTCGTTTCACCATTTGACAATTGCAATGGTTCCTTGCCTCTCCATGTCAATTCAAGAAGGCATGCCCTTGTTTCCTTTTCTGGACCGCTTATTGTTCCTGTCCCACATAGGTCTCCTGTTCTCATATTGCATCCTGTCACTGTATGATGTGCAAGCATTTGATCGATGGTCCAATAAAGGTACTTGAAGTTTGATCTCATTATTCTTTCAGGCTCTTTCATTTCTATTGTCTGTAGATATGTTTCAAGGACAATGTCATAAGTCAATGGATTTGACGATTTCAAATAATCCATAGGCATTGGGTCTTGATCCTCTTTTTTGACCATAAAGGGTTCCAATGCCTCTAGCGTCACTACCCATGGGGAAATGGATGTTGCAAAGTTTTTTGCAGTGAATGGACCAAGTGGTCGATATTCCCATCCTTGAATGTCCCTTGCACTCCAATCGTTCAAAATCACCAATCCAAAAATATGGTCTTTTGCCTTTTCTACAGGGATTGGATGCCCTAATTCATTTCCAGTGCCAACAACAAATCCCATCTCAAATTCAAAGTCAAGGAATCTTGTCGGCGAAAAGAATGGTTGCTCTGCACCGCTTGGCTTGATTTGTCCTTTCGGACGGACAATGTCTTTTCCGCTAACAATTACTGAACTTGCCCTTCCATGGTATCCCACTGGCAAATGAAGCCAATTTGGTTGCAATGCATTTTCTGGACCCCTGATTATTGTTCCTACATTTGTTGCATGATATCTGCTGGCATAGAAGTCTGTAAATTCACCGACTCTGAATGGCAAATGCATTTTCGCATTTTTTTGATGTACCAACGCTTTCTTCTTCAGGTCTTCATTGTCTTTCAATTCATTGTTTTGGGTGTCCTGCAATAGCTTGGAAATTCTTTGCCTGACTTTGGTCCAAATCTCCTTGCCTTTCGCCATGAATGGATTTAATTCAGGAAGGTGGAAGACTGGTTCATCCAATATGTCCGAAAACAATCCATTTGCTTCAACGACTTTTAAATCAAGGATGTAGTCTCCTATTGCCACCCCCACCCTTGGGTTTTTCTCATCGGTTGAAAACACCCCATAAGGGAGATTTTGAATGGGGAATTGTGTATTCCTGTCATATTGTATGAATGATTTTAACTTCGGATCTGTGGTTGACCCCATAATTATTTCACATTTGCAATAAATATTAACCTATCTTGTGTTTCATGGGATAGCGCCGTGTCTTATTAAACCGTCTGAAACCTGTAAGGTTCTATGGTTGAATTGATTGTGTACAAGAACTGGACAATGAAGTTAATCGGCATAGTATTCTTCATACAGTTTGTCGAGAATATTTTCTGGTAACCAATGGTATATTGGCTCAAAATCTGGGATTTCCAATTTCTTCCCACCTTTCATCCATATAATTTTTTTAGCAACTTTTAGTTTTCCAAGCTTTTTCTGGTCTATCTCCAAATTATCTTCTTCTTCCTCATCAAGTCCGATAAAATGAAACTGCTTGTCAACCGCAAATCTCAATGCCTCTATCCTGTCATCAGTTATGACAAGATCCACTTGATCTTTCCATACCTGAAATTCATCTTCATTGTCAATTTTTGCAAAAATATCATCTGATGCATAGTAATAGATTTTTTTGATCTTGGCTCGTTTTGCAAGTTCCTCAAACTGTTGGATTCTATTGAATTTCCAGATGTCTCTGCTTCTCTGTTCAAATGACAGAAGGAAATCAAGATCAACGACGATAGTCTTGATTTTTGGTTCTTGTATTTTCAGGCATTTATTTTTTGTCAGGATTTGTAAGGCTTTTTTGTATCCTTTTCTGTTTGGTTTCCTTCCTGCCTCTTCAAGGATTTTCGTCCATTCGTCATAGCCTTCGTCTTCTGTAAACCCACTCCGTTTGACCCTGCTATGGAAACGGGCAACGAAAAGCGCGGTCTCATCCAGTTCTTCCATTGGCTCCAATCTCAATTGTATCAACAAGCTCCAAGGTTCTTTCATTTTCAATTCAATTTCTGCAACTAGTTGCTCTATAGGGCTCTTTTCAACATCCCTGATAAGCTTGAACATCTCCAAGTCTGCAACAAGTGTCCAGATGCCTGTTTCATTGTTCAGTGCCAATCCTTCCTCTATAAGCTCCTCTACAATTTGGTATTTGTTTGAAAGGCTTTCAGAAACAAGTTTCTTGGCTGTAGTGTCGATTTCAACAAATTGGTTCAAGCTTTCGCTGATTGTTGGGTTGATCCATTTGATGAGTGCCACTGATGTCAAGAACACAAGAAACGGAACTTCATTGTGAAGTTTTGTTTTTTCGCCTTCTGGGAGATTGACAAGTACCCAGAAATCAGATGCAGGAACTTCAATTCCAGTTATTGCTGTTTCATTGGTTACTGCAAGTGGTATAATTCCATTTTCCAGCTTTTTCCCTTCCAACTTCGCAAGATGTAAAACTCGATTTGCGACATCGGCAGTTACATCTAGTTCTTCAAAGCTTTGAGGCTTGACATTGAGCTCTCCAAAAAATAACTTGAAGGGATATGCTGTCACGAAAACATTGAGGTCTATTATTTCTTCGAGAACCTTGAGGTTTTGGTTCATTGCCTTTCTTCCTGTATCTGAAATTGAATATTGCACAAGTTCCGGTCTATTGAGGATCTTTTGCAGTTCAGGACTTTTCCAATCCTCTCCAAATTCATTTTCCAGACGTTCAAGGTTCTTTTCAAGGGCAGTTCTGTCAAAATCCACAATGTTTAGAAGACCTGAATCTTCCAGTTTTTGTAATACTTCATTGATTACATGCAATTGAAAGCCAGAAATGGCATGAATCTCCACTCTTGTTATTTTCTCAAAAGCATCTGCACTTTTCAATATCAGCCATTCAATTGGTTCCAATTGGGTATGTGTTTTAGCCTCAATTTTGGTGAACTTGAATGACGCAACAGGTGTTTTTGTTTTCAGAATGAGTGATGTTGAAAAATCTTTGTTGTGCTTTGCCCAATTCCTTAATGTCGTTGAAAACATGTTTTTCTCCTCTTACAAAAACCTGATTTTTCTGACAAGCTTATGCTGTTGCGTATACTTTGCCAATTCCTTGAGAATGACCATTTTGTTCTTTGGTGTTCTGAGTTGCTTGAAGAACCTATGGTTCCCTATTATCAGGAGGTTGTGTTTCGCCCTTGAAAGACTTACATTAATCCTCTGAAGATTCTTAAGGAATCCAATATTCCCTTTTGTATTGCTCCTTGTCAGGCTAAGCAATACAATGTCCTGTTCTTGTCCCTGAAACCTATCTACAATGCTTACCCTTATCTTGATCGGTTGGTCAGGGACATTGTATCTCCATCCCCTTTCAGGGATAAGACCTTCCAACAATCTCAATTGCCTGTTTATCTCTCTGGACTGATCTGCATAATATGTGATCACTCCAATTGTCAAGGGTTTTTCCTCAGAAAATCCTAATGCTTTCGCGTCTATTTTGGTAAAAGCCGACACAATTTCTGCAATAGTGTCTGCTTCTGCAATGTTTTTGTATCCTTTCCATTTGCCGGGACTTTCATGTGGATTTGGATAATTCTCTGTGGAGATGAACACCATTGGCTCTGTAATTTCTTTTATTCCCAAGCTTTTGACACGTGGCAGTTTAAATCCGTGGGAAGCCGCATCGTCTGATGTTTTCAGGTTTCCATGATAGATTGTCTCATTAAGGAAATTGGCAAGGATTGCAGGCATTCTGTGCTGGTATTCCAATTTTGCATTTCTTGATTGGTCTACCCGTTGCAAAAAGTAATGGAAACAACTTCCCAAGGCTAGGTTAACCATTTCTTCAACAGACTGTATTGCTTTCTTATTATAGTTCAAGAGGTTGACTATTTTATCCCAGTGGTTCTCTGTTTCTCCTTCTGTCAATGCATGCAATTCCTCATGGAACCTTCGCAGTTGTCCCACTAATTCATTGGTTTTTTCATTATACAGATCCTCTCTTGAAGATTTTCCTTTCTCCTTTCCGTTGTTTTTTGTTTCCTCAAAATACCGCTGAACGTAAATCCTAAGTTCTTGGTCATTGACATAAGGTGGCAGTTGCCTATGGTCTCCCACAAGTATCCATTTTCTTGCCCTGACCGCAGGAACCAGAAATTCCATCACAGTTGCCTTGCTTGCCTCGTCAATTATGAGCATGTCAAAATTGATGGGGTTTTTGTCTGATTTTTCATAAAATCTTGCAATGCCTATTGTTGTTCCACATACTAGATTTGCTTGGTCAAGGACAAGATTTTCAAAATATCTCCTTTCCTTTTGCCTCATTCTTTCCAAAAATTCCCCTTGAATCTCTGTAATGGTCTTATCTGCCCCATGAGCCTCTGAAAATGCTGGCAGTGTATCTTTTATATCATATACCCTATCCTGCAACCTGTACTTCTTCAAGTGACTTGGCATGTATTTTCTTCCCCCAACCCTTACAGCAACGACTCCTTTCTCTTCAGCAACCCTTTCAAGCACATTGTCAACTGCAACATGTGTTGGGGCAACCATCAGGACCCTTTTGCCATTGGCAACCATGTGCCTTATTATTTCAACAATCACTGTGGTTTTTCCTGTCCCTGGTGGTCCATGTATTAAGGCAATATCGTCCGTGCTCAAGGCCAAGTCAATTGCCTCTGCTTGTCCACGTGAAATCTCCACCGCATGGGAAATGTTCGGGTGGAAATATGATCTGGGAAAAGATTCTGCTGGCGGCAATCCCCAAGGTCTAATTAACAGATCCGCAAGTTTGGAATATGTTTGGTTGTTTCTGCTGATAAGCAAGTTTACAGCCTGCATTTTTCTTCTGTTGCTTGCAATGTCCCCTTCCAGGAACAGTGTCCCCTCATCCGGCCAATCATCAATCCTGTCACCATCCTCCACTATGATTGTCTGCTCTGCCTCGTCATAGTCTGCAACTCTTACGGAGTAATACACGTTTCCTTCTTTGTCCTTGGCTGAAATCTGGTTCCCGCCCTCAGTAATTTGCCGAGGGGGGTCTGTCACTTCAAGATAGCCTCTCTCATCATCACTTGGAAGTTTTGAATATGCACACTGTGGACGATACTTTGGATCTTTGATGGACAGTCTTTCATAATATAAAAATTCAAGAAATGGCTGGAATGACCTGTTAAGAAAACGCTTGTAGTCAATGTCCATTTGCTCCCTCTCATTTTCCTTCATCCAAGATATGGCAGAAAACAAAATCTTTCCCAATGATGCCCTGTTGTTCATGCTTGCATTGGATGCCATGAACAGTCTAATGGGATAATCTGTTGTCGGCAACAGATGGTGCTTGTTTTTTGATGGATTTACGTTATAGACATAAACAAGAAGTAACGTTTCCTTGTTTGGATACCACTTGAATATGCCGCCAATCGTATCTGTTTCCAGCTTGATTGTCAAATCCTCATTCTGAAGCAATTGGATGACAAATCTTTCAATATCTTCAGTTTCCTCTAAGTTATCTGGAAGTTGGATGGGATCCCTGTCCAATTGAATGATTATTTTTGGTGTCCCTGCAAAGTCCTCCAATTTCAACCCTTTTTCCTCAAAAATGCTGTCCGCCTTTTTTGTGATGTTGCATGCAAGGTCAAGGACAGGTTTTTGGTAATTTATGATTTTAGAGGATCTTTTTAGCTTCACCTTTTCCATGATCAGTTTAGGCATTCTCTTTGCTTGCACGTCACGTCTCATTCCCTATTCTCAAGCTTCCTTTATAATGTTAGGGAATGGGTTCGAGGAATTGCCCAATGGAATTTTGTCCAATCATTCATCGACTATTCGATATGATCACTATATTTTAATAAAGTAGTGGGAACTCTTGAAACATGCAGGAAAATCTCGATCATCATCCTGTCCAAAACGAACATCGGGGATTAATGCTTGTATTTTTTGCCGTTTTTATTGATCTTCTTGGTTTTGGCATTATCATTCCAATTCTTCCATATTTTGTAGTGGATACGTTACACGGTAGTGACTTACAGTATGGAATGATCCTTGCAATTTACTCTCTTACACAATTTGTATTTTCCCCATTTTGGGGAAGGCTTTCAGACAAGATTGGTCGCAGACCAGTGATTTTGGTAGGGCTTTTTGGCTCTTCCATCTCATTCTTCGTCTTCGGAATTTCGCAAAGCATCCCTGAACTATTTTTTGCAAGATTCTTAGCTGGATTTTTCACTTCCGCTTCACTTCCTACAGCAAGGGCTTTCATTGCAGACATTTCCCCTCCTGAAAAACGAACTGCAAGAATGGGTATGATTGGTGCTGCATTTGGTTTAGGTTTTACATTTGGGCCTGCCATTGGGTCTTTCATGGCAAATTTCCTTGTACCTGGTTTTGAAAAATATATCTATGCGGCTCCTTCTTTCTTGTCTTCACTGCTTGCACTCTTCAATTTCATCTTTGCCTATTTCAATTTGCCTGAATCATTGCCTGCAGATTTGAGATTGGAAAAATCACTTCGAAAACTTGAACTTAAGGAACTTGAACCGAGCAGAAACAGGATCAAATATATTTTCAGCTTTCCACAAGTTTTCCTTCTTGTTTCCCTTTTTACATTGACAACCATGCTGTTCAGTGCTTTTGAAGCCATGTTCGCATTATATGCCAGTGAAATTGATTCTTTTTTCAATGAAAAAACTATTGGATATGCATTTGCGTTGATAGGAATTGTTGTCATTTTTGTTCAAGGGGGTTTTATCCGTGTTGTTGTGGACAAAATCGGCAATGAAAACACTGTTCTGCTGGGCTTTCTTTTCAATATCATTGGTTTTCTTCTCCTTCCGTTTGCAACAAACCGCTACCTTCTCCTGATTTTTCTTATTCCTGTAGGGATCGGACAGGGTCTATTGACTCCAACCTTGAATTCCCTTGTTTCTCTTCGTATTCCCAAAGAAGATATGGGTGAGGGTATGGGTGTCAATTCTGGTGGTGGTGCAATTGCAAGGGTAGTGGGACCGTTGCTTGGCGCTTGGCTTTTTGCAATAGATATCCGCCTCCCATTTTATGTTGCATCAGTAACCTTGATTGTTTTGGCTTTCATTTCCGCAGTCAAGCTAAAAAAACCATAAAAATTGCATAATTGCCATACCCCGAATCAATGCCTTAATTAAATCCTATATTATCCATATTAATGTGGTAAAACAAGACAATCATGTGCCTATTAATCCAATTGCAAGGTTAATCTTGGTTGGATACATTGCCTTGGCAATTTTGACGTTTCTTCTATTGGATTTTGTCCAATGGGCAAGGGATTTATTTGTTCAGACCTTTTTCCTGATTGAAATAAATGGTGTTTGGTTCAGCGCTGCCATTGTTGGCTATGGATTTTATGCACTTCGGAAAAACATGATGAGAGTGAAGATGACTGGTGTAAAATTAAACTTGACCCCGCAGTATCTTATTGTTTCTGCTTTCTTTTTCTTCTTCATTAAACAGGTGATTGACTTAATTCTATTTTATGGCACAAATCTCTCGTCAGTTGAACAATTTGCCTTGACAAATGTCGCGATTGTTGTTGAATTTGGAGGTTTTGTCGCAGGGGTTGCTTCAATATATTATTCAAGAAAAGGTTGAGATGAGGCATGAGCTCATTTGTAATCACAACCAAAGATGGTCCTCCCGATATTTTTGTTGAGGTTGGCAAGCCTTTTGCCAAGGATCCTTACTTGATGGCTGGAATTTTCAAGGCTATTTTTTCCATTTCAAATGAACTGACCGACAATCCGTTGCAAGTGGTTCAGGCAAAAGGCTTCACTGTTAAATTCAGGCAATTGGACAATGACTATGTTCTGATTGTTGGAAGCGACAGGCATGTTGCAGGCTTGGAACTGCTCTTGGAGCAGTCAAAGAAAATTATTGAGGATGGGGAACGATTTAATCTTCCGCACGAGCAAATAGAGGATGAGATCAAAAAAATGATCATATCCTATTTTGAGCAAGATAGTGGAACAACTGAAACATCCTCAACGGAAAATGTTCCTTCTATTGTTCCTGTTGCACTTCAACGACTTCCGGATTCAATTCTCACCGTAATTTTTTGGGGGTTGCTGACCTTCCGTCACTTCAAATTTCCCGCCACAGGCTCACTTGATTATGACAATTACATCTCTTCCCTTTTGGACTTTTTGGGTCAACCCTGTTGTTCAAATCTAGATCAAACCTGTAGCTCATCAATTCGATTTGTTTCTGAAAAAGGTGATTTCCTCCTTGATGAGAAAGAAAAACTTTCTCCCAAAGACAAAATGATACTCAAGACAAATACAATCAAACGTTTGCTAAAACTTAGGAAGAAATCCAATCCTCTCGAATTGAAATCAATAATCAGTTCTTCACGTGCAACAATTTCCCTGATTGACGAAATGATTGCAGACTATCCCCATTTAACAGAGGATCAAAAGCATGAAATTGACAAATTAAGATACTCTATCGGTCTAGACCTTGAACATTATTTGGTTGAATACCTGAAACATAAAAATTATCCCTATTTGGATGAATTTTTAATGCATGCTGAAACCATGGAATGGGTTAATCCTTGGTTGCATTAATGTAGCAGAAAACCACGTATCTTACTTTTGCTTTAAGAAGATGTAAATCCTTTAATAATCAAATGACCGATGGCATGCAATATCTTTTCAATCCCAAGACTGTTGCAATTGTTGGGGCAAGCCGCAACCCCAATTCAATTGGGAGGGAAATCCTGAAAAACATTCTAGAACTGAATTTTGAGGGTCGAGTTTATCCTGTCAATCCTAAAGCCTACTCTGTAAACTCCCTGCGATGTTATGAATCTTTGTCTGCAATTCCTGATAGTGTTGATTTGGTTATCATAGTTGTTCCTGCAAAATATGTGAAAAATATAATGGAAGAAGCGGTTTCATTGGGTGTTAAGGCGGCTGTTATTATTACTGCTGGTTTCAAGGAAATCGGGGGAGCAGGAGCAAAACTAGAGAAAGAGATTGCAGAAATTGCCAAGAAAGGTGGAATGAGGGTTGTCGGACCGAACTGCATGGGCATTCTCAATGCACATGAACCATACCTGAACGCCACTTTTGCACCAGTCAAACCACTTCCAGGCAAGATTGGCTTCATTTCCCAATCTGGTGCGTTGGGTGTTGTTATCATGAAATATGCAACGCAACTGAAATTGGGATTTTCAAAGTTTGTCTCATTGGGCAATAAAATGGATGTCAATGCAAATGACATGCTTAAGCTTTTTATGGATGACAAGGATACAAAGGTTATTCTTGGATATCTTGAGGCATTTTCAGATCCTGGCAATTTTGCATCAGTCGCCAAGGCGGCGTCCAAGAAAAAGCCAATCCTGATGGTCAAAAGCGGTCGGACACCCCAAGGCGCTAGGGCGGCTTCCTCACATACTGGTGCCCTTGCAGGTCAAGAATATGTGGTTTCCGCCGCAATGAAGGGATCTGGCATTATCAGGGTCAACTCGGTCAAGGAATTGTTCGATTCAGCAATCGGTTTTCTGAAGGCTCCTTTGCCAAAAGGGAACAGAGTTGCAATCCTGACAAATTCTGGTGGTCCAGGAACTCTTGCCACTGACACCCTTATCTCATTGGGCATGGAAATTGCTGAATTAAGTGAAGAAACATTGGAAAAGCTGAAGAAGGTAATTCCCCCTGAAGCGAGCCCATTGAATCCCGTCGACCTGATTGCCAGTGCAGATGCAAAAAGATACAAGGAAACATTGGAGATACTTTTGGCTGATGAAAATGTGGATAGCGTCATCCTTATTTTCGTCCCCCCATTGATGATACAGGCAATTGAAGTTGCACAGGCGATCAACCCCATTGTTCAGGCAAGTGACAAGCCAGTTTTGGGCTGTTTCATGGGAAGAGATGTCATAAGGGAACAAGACCTGAATGTTGATTATCCCATTTTTGATTTTCCTGAATCTGCGGCACGTGTATTGAAAGACATGTATTCCTATTACCAATGGAAAATTACTCCTATTGAAGAACCAGAACGCCTAGTGACTGATAAGTCCTCTCTTAAGGAAGTTTCACGTATCCTCAAAAAATCAAAGGGTATGGGGTTATTGGATCCCATCAATACACAAAAAGTTCTTGAACTGTATGGGTTGAAATTCCCTGAATCAAAAATAGTAAAAACATCTGATGAATTATTTTCCCATGCCAAAAAAATCGGCTTTCCTGTTGTTGTCAAGATAGCCTCCTCAAAAATCGAACATAAAACAGATGCAGGTGGTGTATTTCTTGACATACGGAATTTTGAAGAGCTTATTGATGCATTCCTTTCCATCCAAAAGGTGTATGATAAATTCAGCATTCCCAAGGAAGAACGTACTGTTCTAGTGCAAAAATACTATCAAAGTGGTGTTGAACTTGCAATGGGATCCACATTTGACAGGCAATTTGGGAACGTCTTGATGATTGGTTCTGGGGGGATCCTCATTGAGCTTTTGAAAGACGTGGTCTTCAGGCTTGCTCCGATTTCCCGTTCTGATGCCGTTGAAATGATTCACCAATTGCGTGGCTATCCCCTCCTTCTTGGCTTCAGAGGTCAACCACCCTCTGACATTGACGCTTTGGTTGATGCCCTCCTTCGGATCAATCAATTGGTCTGGGATAATCCAGAGATCAAGGAGCTAGACATAAACCCAATCCTTGCATTACCCAAAGGACAGAACCCAATAATATTGGATGCACGGATAACTCTTTGACAATTTCCCGTTTATCCTTACTGTTACCCTTAAATTATAATTGTAAACTCTGTGCTATGGAGCCTATGAAATTCGGTTTGTATATTCGTTCACCCACCTTTGAGGAAATGCTTGAGAAATCCAAATTAGCGGAAAAATTGAATTATTATGGCGTCTTTGTCAATGATCACGTCCATGGTTTTGCAAATGAGGGAAAAGAACCTTATCTTGAAGCTTGGACTGTCATGACCGCAATTGGGGCGTTGACGCAAAGAATAAGGGTCGGACACATTGTCTTGTTCAATAGTTTACGAAATCCTGCCTTTTTGGCAAAGTCAATAGCAACTTTGGATAACATCACAAATGGTCGATATGAGACTCTAATTGGTGCAGGTTGGAATGAACCTGAATATGTCGGCTATGATCTTATGGGTAAGGGTCGTGGAATGCCTCCTGCCAAGGAACGTGTTGATCGCCTGATTGAATCTCTTCAAATCCTTAAATTGATGCTTTCTCAAGAAGTCAGTGATTTTGATGGAACCTTCTGGAAGCTGAAAGGTGCAATCAATATTCCACAGCCTGTTCAAAACCCAATGAGAATTTACGTTGGAGGGTCAAAACCCCGTATGGTTCGAACAGCGGCAAAGTTTGCTGATGGACTGAACATTGCATCTCGTGGCTATTCCAATATGAAAGAAGTTGCAGACCTTTTCAAGAAAGAGGTGGAAACCCTTGGAAATTCAACTGAAAATTACATGCTTTCTGGTTTTGACGGGATAAGAATCGCCAAGAACACGCAAGAAATGGATCAAATGGCAAAACAACTTGCTGAAAGACTACAAAAGCCAGTCGAGTTTGTCAAACAGGATTATCTTGTCGGAACCCCGGAAATTCTTGTCGAAAAACTCAGGGCTTTGCAGGATTTGGGTATTGGAATGATGGTTGTCAGTCCTGTATATGAACATGGGAATCCCATTGAGGCATTCAATGACCTTGTCATTTCCCAACTCTGAAATTTTCCAAAAAAAAGGAAAATAAAGGGGATTTTGTAACATTCCTTAAAAGGTGCTGTACAATTGACAATTATTGAGAATCGCGATATTGACTGATACCTATTATCCCATTTATGACGGTGTGGTAAGATTTGTTGAATATCTTGCAAAAGCCTTGAGGGATTATGGACATACTCCGATAATAATTGCCCCTAGAATTCCTTCCTTGTTCTATAAGGGGGACGAGAGGCATGAACCCGGTATTGGTCAAATACGTGTCCCTGTGCTTCCAGTGCCAATCAAGGAATATTTTGCAACATTCCCGTCACCTCGCATGCTGGTTGCCCTAAAAAGTTGCGATTTGATTATCATTAACTCTCTCAGTTGGACATCAATCTATGCCATGGGAATAAACAAATTATTCAAAAAGCCAGTTTACCAATTTGTCCATCATGACGAATTTGAATTGGCCCGGCTTGTTTTCAAGTTCTCCAAACCTGTTGTGGATTTTTTCATGGGTCTTGTCACCCATCTTACACTAAGTATGGATAGGTATGCAATTGCCACAAACAAATTTTATGAGAAAACCCTAAGATTTCATGGAGACCCCAAGAAAATCTTCCGTGTGCCTTTTGTGTATGAAAAACAGGATGTCGATGAGAAATTAATAGAAGAGTTTAGACAAACAGTTGGAATTCCAAAAGGCAACAAGGTTCTTCTCTATCTTGGACGTCTCGCCAATGAAAAGAATACACCTGTTGTTTTTGAGGTCTTAAAACATTTTTCCGAAATTCCTGGCATAAGTTGTCTCATGGTTGGGCGAGGTTATCATCTTCAACCATTGCGTGATCGGGTGAAAAAAGAGAAACTAAAGGTCATATTGACCGGAAGACTTCATGACAAATTTCTTCCTGCTGTCTATACGCTGGCTGACATGCTTGTCACTCCCACTTTCCATGAAACCCTCTGTTTCACTGTTGTGGAAGCCTTGAACTACCATACTGTGCCTGTAGTAAACGGAAGGTATCACGAACCTTCACTTACAGAGGAAAACACAATTTTCATCAAGGACATTACTGACAAGGATGAGATCATAGACAAAATATCCAATGTCCTTTTCAATGAAGAAAAACTTGCACAAATGCAAAAAAACACGGAGACTGCCGCGGCCTACCATTCATATGAATCTTTTGCAAAAATCTGGGCTGAAGAAGTTGCAAAAGTGAAACAAAAGGAATGATTTTTTCAAAGCCCCCTGTAAAATATTTTTTTAATGCCTATAAAATCTTGACTTAATGACTGAATCCGTCCTTATAGATTCAAGGAAAACATATGTCATCGTTCTCATTACCGGGATTCTCAATTTATTGATTACCTTTCCTTTTCTTGGTGCATTTTTACCACTTCCTGGGTTTGCATTTGTGGCATTGACTCTTAGATGGCTTAAAACCCGTTCAAAACAGGGAATGAAACTCGCACCGATTGCCGTCATTGTGGATCTGGCATCATATCTAGGCTTTTCAAGTGTAGCGGCAGGCAGAATTCCACAATGGTACTTAACAATAAAAGTCATTAGTTGGATTGCCCTTATTGTCATCTTCTTTGTCATAAGATGGGAATTGAGCATCATTCCTCGACCTGTTGTTGAATTGAATGATGAAGAGGCACGCCGTGCCCGAAAGGCATTGAAAACCAGGGACCCTGACGATATCATGGCTATCAGTAAAATAAAAGGTTGGTCTTTCTAATATACTTGTAAAAGAAATTCATTTAATCCCCATTTTCCCTGATCAAACATGGAACCCCCTGCCATGGAAATTGAAGATGACTTGGATGATTACAGATCTTCAGACAAGCTGAGAATACAACAATGGCCCCCAAAATACAGGAATGGTCAAGTTGGTACTGATCCAGGCACCTTTTACAAGACTGCCAAGGCAATCCTACAAGGGATAGGTCGGACTTTCTATCATCCCAAATACGAGAACGAATGGGTTCTAAGGAAACTGGAGGAAAAAGGAAAAGGCTTTATCTTTGCATCCAACCACGATTCTGGCTATGACCCCATTGTCCTTATTGGCAGTTACAAGGGAAAAATGTATATCTTAGCTCTAGACAATCCATGGTGGGACATCAAGATCATCCGTTCCTTTATGGAAAAAGTGGCCATTATTCCAGTGGCTTGGCGCGGGAACAACGAATCAATGCAGGTGGCGATCAGAATCCTGAAAAGCAATTATGCACTTCTTGTTTTCCCTGAAAGCAACTTTGTGCATAAACGCAGAAAAATCTATGGAAGAACTGGTGTTGCTGTCATGGCGGCCAAGACTGGTGCACCTATCTTGCCTCTAGGCATAAAAGGGGTTGATTTCCGGCATTTCCTTGACTTTTTGCCTCCACTGACGTATAGGCTTACTGTGAACTACTCTACCCCCCGAATTGTGAAAGATGAATTCCGTATCGGTGTTGATGATGTTCTTGACAAAACAGTGGCTCGAGGCATCACGGATGAAATCATGTATGAAATCAGGATGGCGTCAAACTATAACGGGCTCCTCAAGAGGCATGCAATTGAACTGCTGAGATATTACAAAAGCTCGAAATTCAAACACAACACGTATACCATGCCTGATCCTGATTTTGCGTGAATTTGGCTGGGTCAATTGCCTTTCCTCACATCCGTACCTTGATCTGATCTTCTGGGTGCTGCATGGGTAAGGATTATCATGGAACGATGAATTCTCCACAATGGTTACGGATTGATTGGCACCAAGGATATGGTCATTCATATAGATTAACAATCCCTTCTTCATTAGGGGGAGGAAGTAATGCTTGGAACGCCCCTGATCTCATGAAATTTAGAAAATACATGAATATTTCTGGTGGATATGGTTTGGGAAGTTGTTCCCAATACTCTATCCAACTGTTGACATAAGAATCAAACCTTTTAACAAACTCAGGGGATTGAAGGTTTGGATTGCTTAACCAAGAATTGGATCTTTTGGTTCCAAATCTTGCTTTTAGTTTTTGCATTTCTTTAGTGATATGAGATATAATCGGTCTTTTAGTTGGGACGCCTTCCATCAGACCAAGAACAGAAACAATAGGTGTGAAATCGTCTATTAAAAACAGATATGAGCGTTTTATTCTTTGTCTTATCCAGTTGCAATTATCTTCAAAACTTTGATATACGTGTTCAAAATTTGAAACCAAACGGTTAATTGCCACGATTGCATTTACCCCATATTGATCAAATTTTGCAATATTTGGCTGATAAATAATGGTGTTTTTTAGATGTTCGCGTAATCTTTCATGGATGGCCACGCCGTAAATACCAGATTTCATGAAGTAATTGTTTGTTGAAATTATTAAATCTTGCAATTCGGGGTGGTTTGACTTGTAATAGATATATTTGCCGTTATTAATTACCTCATTGTCTTCAATGAATTCTTGAGTGACTGAATACATTTCTTCAAAAACAGTTTCTAAATTACGTATCTGATCAACAGTTTCTTGAGTGATATGTGGATTCTCCAGATTCAACGGTAATTTAACCGCTAATTTTTCTAAAAGATCCATTGTCTTAGTAACCTCGCTTGTGAAATGGAAACGACCTTTCATTCCAAAGTTGCGTCTTTGAAGATTTGAGGTGTTTTTCACAGTCAACAGTTCCTTCAGAGAAAACAATATGAACGGTAAATCAGCGGGCTCCCATTTCGGCAATACCTTTACAGTCTTGGTGTTTGAGAAAATATCATATAGGATATACCCATCTCTGTTTTTGGTATATTCAAAATAAGAATCTTCACTATTGTAAGGCGAATTGGGATAAAAACAAGCCATCTCCAAAAAAAGATGTTCCGAATTTATATAAAGCTGTTTGGACTATGAATAGAAACCATTAACACATAAATTTTCTTTGAAATAAACTTGCTATTGAAATTTTTTTTATATCTAACATGATTGTATGCTTGTAATATTTTATTCATTGTCCCAATAAAAATAAATTGCATGTCAAAAAAAAATTTAAAAAATAATGGATTGTTTTGTGAATATTGGTAGGTTAAAAAAATCCTCCATTATTGTATGATTGAATCTAGCTATTTCACCATTAGATGGTCTTGCTTTTCCATATCTACTCGATCCTAGTGAGAGTGGTGGTTCAATTGGTGGGGGGTTTACCACTTATCTGATCCTGATTTTACGTAAAATGTAACATTCGCTAAATACATACCTCTAATTTTATTTTCTTTCCATTTTTACAATTTTGTATCCTGAAATGTGGAATAGGATTTTGTTTCATAGTTAAATGATTTTAGCAAAAATATTTGATTTGTTGCTTCATATTGTAATAATTATAATTGTTGACAACAGTCCTAATACTTGATTGTATTTTCGCTTTTTCACTCAATCATTCTATTTTGCAATTTAAGTGCTTCATCTTTGTTCAGACATAAATACAGACAAACTAAATCTGAAAAATAAAAAACGGATACTACTATTAAGCTAATTAATCTTCCTTTATATGTTGTTTATGAATCTAATGGAATATCTC
>WAKA01000180.1 GCA_015523565.1 Candidatus Heimdallarchaeota archaeon
GTTTCTGACAATTCACAAGGCTTTTAAATTAATTTTTTGGCGGTTTATTTACTCAATTTCGAGGTGTTTTATCATATGGGTAAACGTAAATTGAAACTAAAATATTCAATTTTTATAGTAGCAATATTGATTTTGTCATCACTAAGCTTTTCAAATATGGTTAATGCTGACACACTTTATTTGTATAAAGCGGAAGTTTTGTCCTATGTGGTTCATTCACATGACGATGGAACTGGTGAATTTACCATTGAGGGTTATATCCAATTCGATCGAGCTGATAACCCTGTTAAATTATTTTCATACGATGAAGACGGCGTTGAACCTGGCTACTTAATACCACGAAATGGTCAATATTTAACAATGTTTGACGACCGTTGGGTTGATATTAATGCAAGAATCTGTGTTAAATTAATAGAACGAGACGGTCTTAGTTGGGATGGTCTTACAAGTAATGATAATGTTGTCCCAGCAAATTCATCACAAATTTGTGTTGACGTTTCTGACATTGTAGGAGCCATTGGTACCGTAAATAGTTTTGATTTTTTTGAAAATGGGGATAGTGGTTGTCGAATTTACCTGAAACTGACTTTGATAAATTTTCTAAGGACTGGTGGTGGAGGAAATTGGTTATAAACCCTGTTAAAATTTTATACGAATAGGAAAGATAATAAATTTTAATAAATTTCATTTGTTTTGTTCTTAAGTCCATATTCTATTGCAGATCAAACTATTGTACTTTTCAAATGCGGAAAAAATATTTTTTAGGAATAAATTGTTTAATCATGGATTTATCTGCTATGATGCATTACCATTCGTTTGCCCCACCAAAAACACTGAAGCCATATTATTTCATGTTGTTCCTGTTAGTGGTTGGTGAGGTTTTCTTCTGGAAAGATATTATTCTGGCGGTTCCAATTGAAGTTGATGGCTTATTGGTTGTCGCCCTTCTGTTTTTGTTTAATGGGATTCTTTTATTTGTCTTAAGCAAATGGCTGGATTTTGAACAATTGGTTCAGGTAATGGCTGAAAGCATTAGCGGAAGTTTAGTGGGTATTCTGCTGTTTCTTGTAATTGTTTTCTCAATTTTTGCTTTAGGTATCGTTCCTGCAATATTTTTAATAATTGTCCTCCTTTTTTCAATTGTCTCTTCTAATATAATCTCAACCAATTTTGGTATTGATCTCCTCATTTCACAGATATTGGGTTTTAGTCTGGTCTCTTTCCTGCTTGGTGGACTTATTGCCTTGATCTTTCATCCTGTTCATAGGCTTATTGTTGGAAAACCACAAGATCTGTCCTCAGTTCAAGTTTTTTTAACAGATTTCCAAGAATTGGGCAAAAGAATTAATTTTTATGATGGGAGATTCTATGGTCTTGCCAACGGTTTGGTTATTGACAGGAAAACCAGTTCCATTTTACATAATGGTGCTTTTGGCATTGTAAACATAATATTTTTTGACCCGTTTCTTCTGGTGCATACGGGTAGATCTCAATTGTTCTTGTGGGAACATGCAAACGGATGGGCTTTTCATGGGGTTGTTGTCCACGAGGGGGGGTCTTTCACTGTCAAGCGAAAACGGGTTTTCACAGGCTTGTTCAAAATGAAACTGGTTGATGGGCATCTGTTCCTTGTCATTCGGAACAACAGATACTTGACTTCTGGGATATCGAAGGAAATGCATGCTGAGAAACTTGACTCTAGTGTCAAGGCAGTTGCAAATTACGGTGACCAATTAGTGCTTCTGAAAGAACTGAAAAAGGCTGGTGCTCTTGCGTCACTCCGTTCTGGAAAAATAACTGTTGAAATTGGCAATCGAAGGTTGCAATTGGCTGAAAATATAAGTTATCCTAACGATATTGAATTCAGGGGTGATTCCTTTGTTATTGTCGGCTCAAATGGCGTTTTCCTTTATCATTTTGATGAATCTGATGTGAACTTCGTCAAAAAACTTGTGGGTGGGATTGATGCAGTTTATCAAATAATTCCAAACGATTTCAATGATCGTTATTTGTTTGTAAGGACTCAAAGAAATCTAATCTCACTTGTTGATTTCCATATTTCTGGAAATTTAATTGAATATGAATTGCCTGTCGGTTTCAGGATTCATTCATGCTACAATGGTTATTTGAACATATCAATCTGGAAGCACGCATTCATGCTTCCTTACAAGCACATGGATTCGTTTTTATCCCAATTGTAGCTGTATACGTCATCTCTACTTGAATATTACTCGTTTTCAACAAATTCCTGTTTCTATAGGTAGAAGTTTTAAGATGAATTTTTTATTGTGAATAAATGGAGTGGCAGGTCGCTAAAGAGTACGAGGATATTACCTACAAAAAATCAAATGGCGTGGCAAGAATTGCCTTCAATCGACCAGAGGTTCGGAATGCGTTTCGGCCAAAAACAGTGTTTGAACTTTATGATGCTTTCAAGGACGCCCACGAGGATACTTCAATAGGGGTAGTGCTGTTGGCGGGTGAGGGTCCTTCTCCAAAAGATGGTGGGTATGCATTTTGCAGTGGTGGTGACCAGCGTGTTCGTGGTTCACAAGGATATGTCGATGACTCAGGCATGCCTCGTTTGAATATTTTGGAAGTTCAAAGGCAAATCCGATTTATGCCCAAGGTCGTCATTGCAGTTGTTGATGGCTGGGCTGTTGGCGGTGGTCATAGCCTCCATGTCGTTTGTGACATGACTCTTGCCTGCAAGGAACATGCTATCTTCAAACAAACTGATGCGGATGTGACAAGTTTCGATGGGGGGTATGGGTCTGCATATCTTGCACGACAGGTTGGGCAGAAGCGGGCAAGAGAGGTGTTTTTCCTTGGTCGGAATTATAGTGCACAGGACGCATTTGAAATGGGTATGGTCAATGCAGTCGTGCCACATGAAAACCTTGAGGAAGAGGCTTACAAGTGGGCTCAGGAAATTCTTGATAAATCTCCGACCTCAATCCGGATGTTGAAATTTGCATTTAACCTGATTGATGATGGTCTTGTCGGTCAGCAAGTGTTCGCAGGCGAGGCGACCCGTCTTGCATACATGACTGAGGAGGCAAAAGAGGGTCGAAATGCATTTTTGGAAAAAAGGAAGCCAAACTTCAGAGATATCAAATGGTTACCATAAACAGGCGAATTTCCCGCAAATATTTTATGTAACTTTCCATTTTTGTCCGATTAGATTTTATTCACCTTTTGCGATAATATCATATGGAATTTTCTGAAACTGAAATTCAAACGATCCACGCGTTGGATGGTACCCAACTTGTTTTGCATATATGGGAACCTTCTTCGGTAAAAGGTGTCATTTTGGCAATTCATGGGGGAATGGCTCATGGTGGCGATTATGTGACCCCCGCCATGTATTTCATGGAAAAAGGCTATGCAATGGTTGCTCCAGACCTTCGTGGGCACAAGAAAGAAAAGGTTGATTTAAAAAATTTTGACCTTTACCTAACTGATATCATGGATGTATATAAATGGATGTTGGATCGATATGCCGACTTACCATTGTTTGTTTTCGGTCATTCCATGGGTGGCTTGATCGCAACTGTTCTTGGCTTGAAATTTCCTACAGAGATATCTCATGTAAAGGGTTTTGTATTGTCCTCACCTTATTTCAAAAATGCAGTTCCTGTACCAAAAATATTGGTGATTCTCACACCTTTGTTTGCCTTTTTGACCCCAAGGATGAAAGTTCCAGCAGAGGACTTTCTCGATTATTTGACGCATGATGAAGAAATTACTGCCCGCCATCATGAGGATGAACGGAAAGGGTTAAGGGGAAAATATGTAACTGTCAGATGGGCACATCAAATCATGAAAGGCCAGTCATTTGTAGAAAAGCATATTTCTGAATGGAGATTTCCTTTATACGTGGTTGTTGCAGGGCAAGATAAGCTTGCCGATACGTCTTACACTGAAAAATTACTTCAACAAGTGATCCCAAGCCTTTTGAAGTTCAAGAAAGCAGAAGGCAATTATCACGAGAATTTCAATGAAACCAATCGGTTGGAGATATATGAAGAGATTTTTGAATGGATGAATTCTGTAGTGTAAATCCCCATGCTTGTTGTACGATTTTTTTTCTTTCTACTACATTCCATACAATAGTTTTTTTTGTATTCGATTTCTTTAATAGTAAATAAAAAAAAAGATAATTTGAGGTTCAAAGGGTTGAGAAATATTCAGGAACTAAAAAAGGCATATCCGCAGGAAATTACCCTGCCAAGGGGTGTAGATGATCCTGTCCTTTTGCTGATAACCTGTGAGGATGAACGGATTGCTAAAAAGTTGAAACACCATTTCCTTTCATATGGTTATGCAATAGCTGGACCTGCCTATAATTCCGATATGGCTCATTCTTTGTCTCGCAAAATTCCGATTGATGGTTTTGTTTATCATTTGGGTAATGATCTTGGAGAAATATTGTCCTTTTTCAAGGTTTTGCAGGAATTTTCTTTCCTGCCTGTTGTTTTCCTTGGGCAGATTGATGCAACCGTCCGGCTTAGAATAAAGAAATTGGAAAATCCTTATTTTGCAACAGATTATCCTATTGCTGACCAACCCACCCTTCTTAAAGAAATGAACCGATTATTTGGGAATCGTGGCGGAACCATTCCTGAACTTCTGATCTTTGCAAATGCAACTTTCAATGAAATGGTGTCACTAGCAAGAAGGAAAGAAAAAAGGGAGGTTGAACACATCATTTCGGAAATTGTGGGGCAATTGCCGAGCAGATGGGATAGCTTTGCCTTTGAAAATGATCCTTCTCCTACTTTAATTTACCTTTCACAGGCACCTTTTGACCGATCACAATTTTTTGTCATGCTAGAATTGCTTTTCAATGATTTGGAAGAAACCATCAATGACAAACTGAATGTGACTTGGGGCGCCGATTTCATTAACGATGCAATTCTTCAGGCAATTGCCAGATATAAGTTTAAGGATGAATTGGTTTTAAACTTTGCAAAAGTCCGGGGATTGCCAGATCTGAATATCAAACAGCTTGTTCAGAAAGTTACTGAGGCAGAAGGTTTTATTGGGGTGGGATACATTGAACTTAGTGATCATGGTCCTGAATTATTGAAAATGAAAGCAGACCCTGGCTTGGAAATGTTGATCAATGAGCAAACTGTTGCCCAACTTATCTCTATTGTTGGACAAGGTGAGAGCTATCGCGAAGGGCAATTTGGGATTGTCCCGTTATTGCAAAGCCAAGATTATGTGGCTATTCTTTCAAGCAAGATCCTTGACTCCGAGACATTGGAAGATATTCGTATGGCTGGAAGATCGCTTACCTTGATCTTTGTGGTGATTCACAAGAACTTTTCCAATTTAGCAATGGACAAATCATTTCTTAAGGAAACCATGTCAGAATACTATTCTCTGGATAATGTCAAGCAGGTCACTGATGAGTTAATTGAAAATATTTACCAGAAATTCAAATTCATTCTTCCTGTATCCTGAGATAAATTCATTCTTCCTGCATTTTATGGAGGTATATAAATCCCAACCTATCCATTTTAGCTTTCCAATGGGGCGGCACCCAAATTGTGCTGTCCCCTTGTTCAACTATAAACGGTCCTATTTTTTCAAAGTTCTTTCCAATATCTTTCTTTTGGTATACCTCTACGGGTCCCACGTCAAAAACCTTTCTTTTTCCTATTGGTTTAGGATCTGGATAAGTTTCCACTTCAGGAAGAACAGGATCTGGATGGTGTTTTATTGCAGTAACTCTTGCCGCAACAAACTCCAAAGGTTCTTCTTCGTCTGCAAATCCATACTGTGTTCGGTGTTCTTCCAAAAATCGATTTCTTGTATTGGCAATGGTTTTCTCCCAAGGAACAGTCAACTCAAATGATTGACCCACGAATCTTATGTCCAACATTCTGATAAATTGGTCTGGTTTGTTTCCATCTTTTGCCATCTGATTCACAAGTTCTTTTTCCATTTCCATGAAGATGGATTCAATTTCATTTTCATTTATTTCTCCTTCCCTTTTCAGTATTCCTTGACTTTTATCATATTTGTAATCGGCAGACAGCAAACCAAATGCGGACCAAATTCCTGGATATGGGGGAATGATGGTTTCAGTCATCCCCATTATGTCTGCAAGCTCTGCGGCATGTACTGGGCCCGCCCCTCCAAAAGCCAAAAGGGAAAAGTTTCTTGGATCAACCCCCCGTTCTGTGGAGACTGCCCTTAACGCCTTTGCAATGTTTTCATGGAAAATTCTACGGATTCCCTTTATGCAACTCTCTAATGTAATGCCCAATTCTTTGGCCAATCCCTTAAGAGCTTCTTCAGATAATTCCTTATTTAAGGTAATGGCACCTTCTCCAAGTGAACTTGGAAGTATTCCATACAATAGGTCTGCATCAGTAACTGTTGGATATTTTCCTCCTTTTCCGTAAGCCGCTGGTCCTGGATCCGCCCCTGCACTTTGAGGTCCCACTCTAAGAAGTCCTGCTGATGTCCAGGCAATTGACCCTCCTCCTGCCCCGATTGTCTGCACGTCCACCGACGGAACTGAAATTGGGATTCCACCTAGTTTCAGTCCATATAACACGGTTCCTTTTTTCTCCTTTACTTGTGCCACATCACTGGAAGTTCCTCCAATGTCTAAAGAGATGATGTTGTCTCTCCCTGTTATTCTTGCAGTAAATTCGGCGGCAAGCACACCCCCTGCCAATCCAGAAACCATTATTTCCACAGGTCGCATGCTTAGGCGTTGTGGTACGGCAAGTCCGTTATTGGATTTTATTATGGCAATTTTCGCATGTTTACTTGCTTTTTGAACTTTGAATGCTAACCTCTCCACATAGCTTGAAATAAGTGGCTTTACATATGCGTCTGCAATGGTTGTCGAAAAACGTTCATATTCCCTGTATTCTGGTACAACCTTTGAGGAAACGGATATGGGTATTCCCAGTTTTTCCAACTCTTTCTCTAGTTCAAGCTCATGTTTTGGATTTAAAAAACTAAATAGAAATCCTATTGCAATCGATTCTGGCTGTAGGCTTTGAATTTGATCAATAACCTGATTGATATCCTCGTCAGAAAGTCCTGTTCTGATGGTACCATCGGATAAAACCCTTTCATTCACAGTTATTCTCATGTCTTGAGGGACAAGGGGTACTGGTCTAGTGGGGATGATGGAATAAATGTCAAGACGGTTTTGTCTGCCTATCTCAACAACATCTCTAAATCCTTTTGTGGTTATAAACAAGACTTTTGCCCCTTTTCTTTCAAGCATGGCATTAGTTGCTACTGTTGTACCATGCAACAGCTCTTCAAACGCCCCGTCCAATTTTTCTAGAATAAGGTCTACTGCCTCCGTTGGATCTTTTGGTGTGGACAAAACCTTGATGACTTTTAATTTTTTGTCTCCAATGGCTATTGCATCGGAAAAACTTCCCCCTATATCAATGCCTATAATCTGCCAAGAATGCACATGGTAGAAATAAGTCTGGCTGTTTAAGCCTTTTTGATTTTGGCAATCCCTAAATCTTACATTCGTGTTTTCTTTTTCTTTGGAAAGCATGAAGGAGTAATGTCAAGAACTTCTTTACGGGATATGCTTCCGCAACTTGTCCCATCAACTTTCCCAAAGGAAGTAGCCTCATGAGCTCAGTAATCGCCTCTGATTCTGAATACCACTTGTTACCTTTTACGACATGAAAACTTTTCCAATACTGTAAATGCCCAATTCTTGCAATTCCTTCTTCCAAAATCATTGGATTTGACATGTTTACCACCTTTGTTTCCCTTCCTACAATATACCTGATTATTTTTGCAAATTTAGTACAGATGGAACAATCGTCGTCGTAGGTAATAATTGCCACAATCAAATATTCCCAATGATGCAATTATTATTTTGCATAAATCCAATTATTTTACTCTATTCTGGGGAAATTCATTAAAGTTGCAAATTTTGTCCTTATTCATGAAACAAGCAATCTCTATTTCCTTAGGAAGCAAATCGAGAGATCATAAGGGTGTCATTGAACTTGGTGGTGAAAAAATAGAGGTACAAAGAATAGGGACAGATGGGGACACGACAAAGATGCAGATCCTTTACAGGGATCTTGACGGGAAGGTTGACGCTTTTGGTGCAGGTGGTTTTCTTTTTGGGTTCCATGTTGAAGACAAATTTTATGAACTTCGCACGGTCAAAAAACTGACAAAATATATTAAAAAAACCCCTATTGTTGATGGGAATGGTGTCAAAGACACAATTGAACGCACCTCATTGCAAAAAGTTTGGGATGAGGTTGCCCCGTTGTTTGAAGACAAACCAAAAACTGCCCTGTTGACATCTGCTGTCGACAGATATGGCATGGCAAAATCCGTTGAGGAGGCAGGGTTTGAAATGGTGTGTGGTGATTTTTACTTTGCCTTGGGGATTCCCATTAAAATTAGAAGTTTAAAAGGTGTCAGGCGCCTTGCGCGGGTCATGATGCCCATTGTCTCTTTCTTCCCCCTAAGCTGGCTTTACCCACTTGGCGAAAAACAAAAGGAAAGGACACCTAAATACGGAAAACTTTTCAAGAATGCCACCTTGATTGCAGGAGACTTTCTTTATACCAAAAAATATTCTCCAGATGACATGAAAGGAAAAATCATTCTGACAAATACCACCACACAAGAAGATCGTGACGACCTATTCGCAAGGGGTGTAGAAGCAATTATTACGACCACTCCAGAGATCGGAGGTCGATCCTTTGGGACAAATGTCCTTGAAGCGGCAATTGTTGCCCACGTTGGATTGGGTCGCCCATTGACCTCTGAAGAAATGAAAGAACAAGTTGAGAAATTGGGTCTTAAACCACAAGTTCATTTTCCCTGAGGTGGAATGCAATGAAATATAAGGTTCCTTTTATTGTCCTCGCAGGTAGCCCCCCTACCAGAGATCAATTGATGGAATATGCAAATACAGACTATAAAGCATTGATAGATATCAATGGTAAACCCATGTTGACCCGAGTGTTGGAGGCAATTCGAGATTCCAACAGAGCTTCGTATATCCTCATAGTTGGTCTTCCCAAAGATAAAATAGAGTTGCCTGAAGGCATAGATGCAAATATCGTTGAATTCTATGAAATTGAAGGCAAACAGGTTGACAAGATCATCAATTCATGCAAATATATTTATGACTTGGGTCAAAAAAATCCTGACATATTCCCTAAAGGCTCTTATCATACTGTGATAACAACTTCAGACATCCCTGCATTGACAGGTAGAACAATAGATGATTATTTGGATAGGTGCTTTGAAACAGATCATGCTTTCTATTATTGTGTGGTTGAAAAAGAACACATGGAAAGGGAATTTCCCAATAGCGGTAGATCATGGATTAAAATGGATGGGAACAAATACTGTGGCGCTGATTTAGCCCTTTTCGATGTCACCTATGCGGAGCAATCCTATGATTTGCTTAAAGTAATCACGGAAAATCGAAAATCTTTCACCAAGGCTCTCTTCAAGGCTTCTCCAATCACGTTTTTCAAATATGTCCTCAAAATCGCAAAAATGAAAGATGTAGAGCGACTGATGACAAAGATTTTCGGCTTTCCCTCCAAGCTTATTATCGACGAGGATGCTCGTATTGCTTTTGATGTTGACAAGCCTTACCAACTGGATTTGATGCGTTCTTACATTTCTTTACATGAAACTCCCAAGTAATGTTCTTTCTATAAACTCATCCGCGATCCATTTGAGATTTGTCGCTTGTTCCCTATCAATTGTTTCTTCCATGAATTTCAACTTGCTGATGCTCCTTTCAATTGATATGTCATACAGTGATTTTTCCGTTTGCATTACCTTTTCTCCTATTCTGCACCCGCAGGCAATCCCGTCCAGAAAAAGTTCTTTGATCTCATTTGAAACAGCGGCATGTACTAAATCCATAGCCACTTTTTCTAAAGATGCATTGAATGACTTGGTAGTAAACTCAAGCATTGCTGCAATGACTGCACCCGCATTAGCCAAAAAATCTGGAATGACAGTCACTCCGTTTTCTTCCAAAACTTTTCTTCCTTCAAATGAAAAGGGATAATTTGCGGCAGGCACAATGATTTTAGTTCTTGCTTTGACAATTCTTTCTGCAATTTCTTGATCTATTCTCTCAACTCTTGTCCCTGGCACCAGTAGGTCGACAGTTACATCAAACAATGCATCTGTATCTAGTAATTCTATATCAAGGTCATAAATGAAATGGTCTCCCTTTTCCAAAAAAAGAGGCATGATCTTGTCAATGTCAAAATATCCCTCATCTGTGCAGTATTCTGAGTTTTTCTTCGCCACCACTGTCCCGAATCGATTAGAGAACGCCTTTAGTTTTGCCCTTCCCTTCAATAATTTTGCAATTCCGCTTCCAACTTTTCCAAACCCCTCTATTGAGTAATTTATTCCATCGAGTGGATCAACTTCTTTTTGAGTGGCATTTAATGTCTTGAATGTTTCTTCTGCCGCCACAACAATCCCATACCCTGTCAATATATTATCCAAAGGCAGTTCAAATTTTTCAGAAATCTGAGAAAGTAGGCCTTTTCTGGCTATATTCCCCATTCCATTTACTCTCAATGCATCTAAATACCCTTCTTCAGAAGTCCCCATGTCTGGACCAGTTACCAATTGGATAAAAACGTCATTTGGATAACCTGTACAGGCTTTCATCTTAATGTTTCCAAGGTTTGCTCCCTTTATGAAGTCCGCAATCTCCCCGACAAATTCTTCTAGAACCTTTTGATCATATGGTTCATTACTTATGCCGCATTTAGCTCCTGAAAACGGAAGCTGATATGTTGCAAGTTTCAATGCCATTGATATTGATAACTTCTCAACTTCCTCTTTTGTGACATTGGGCATCATCCTAATTCCTCCGATACATAACGGAAATTTTGTATGGGCAAACGAAACAAAAGCTCTTTCTTTATTGAAACAATATGTAAGAGGCTCGAATTCACTCCTCTCGTCCATAATGATCTTCTTTTAATGTGGTTTATCAAAAATTCCAATTCCCATTGAATATTTGTTCAACATAGTGTTGCTTCCTGTACCAACCAAAACATGAATAAAGTGCTTTTTCATCAATTGTTATTGATTGCCGAACACTCATGATCAATTATTCAAGCCTTGGTATCTTTTTATTTTCGGATTTTTCTATTTTGGTCAGGGCTATTCGCTTGGCTCACTTGCATTGATGTTTCCAATTTATATTAGGGATGTCCTAAACGTCAATGATGAGGCAACAACAATATTCATCAGTTCGATGCTCCTCTTTCCATGGTATTTGAAAGCAGTTTATGGTTTTCTTTCTGACAACTTTCGCATCGGTAGATTTGGTAGAAGAAAGCCATTTCTGATTTTTGCCGCTCTTTTATCTTTTTATGGATGGACAACATTGGAACTATACAAATCTGTCAATTTGGGATTTATAATAAGTGCCTTGGCTTTGGCTTTGGGCTCTGCAATTTCCGATACTGTCATTGATGGTTTGGGAGTTGAATTAACTCCAACTGAATATATCTCTAGACTTCAAGGCACCTCTTGGGCTGGAAGAGGCATTGGCATTGGCATGACTGGAATTGTGTCTTCCTTACTTGTAAAGTATTTTGGCTGGAAAACCATGATCGACGTATCTGCTTTTTTTGGGATTGCAATGGTTTTTTCTGTATTGATTCTTCCTGAATCCCCTGTTTCAGCAAACTTAAATCTTCGAAATTCCCTTTCCAGCATCTCTTCAATGTTGTCTGGATCTATTTCAAAACTGCTCTATATTCTCTTTTCTGGAGCATCTCTTACAATAATTCCCCTTTTTTCATTTCTTCTGAACAATGATTTGGGTTATCCAGTTGAAAACTTTGCAATTCCCTCTTTCCTTTTCTCTATTGGGGTGTTTTTCGGTTCTTATTCAATGGCATATCTTTTCATCAAGAATGAAACAAAAGCAAAAATTCTGCTTATTCATTTGCTATTCCTGACTACTATTGTTTTTGGAATGATTGCGGCAGAACTAAGATATCCATATCTTGTTAACATTTTTTTTGTAGCCTCTGGCTTTGGTACAGGATTGGTTGAATCGTACCAACTAAAAGTGATCCAAGAACTGTCTCCTGAAGATGTTGAAAGCACTGCCTTTGCAATATGGACTGGTATCTCAAATGTTGGACAATTTATTGTCGGAGGAATTGTCTTTTCACAAATTAGCAAACTTCTGAAACTAGAATTGATGAAAGTTATTCAACTGACCCATATTTGTGTCATATTTTCCATTATCGCCCTGTTTAAGTTCAAGTTTCATGAAAATCGTTCTGCTATATAGTAATCCTCTGACTGATCTTGGAAATCATGAATTACGATCGCATTTCGCTTCTGCAATGCCACAATTGTAAACAGGATATTCAATCCTTTTATATCTGGGTTTTTGTCAATTCTCAATGTTTTGAGGGTTCTGATTGCATCCAAATCAGGTAGTGTTT
Organism: Candidatus Heimdallarchaeota archaeon; assembly: GCA_015523565.1. Taxonomy (GTDB): domain Archaea; phylum Asgardarchaeota; class Heimdallarchaeia; order Heimdallarchaeales; family Kariarchaeaceae; genus WAKA01. The sequence goes on from WAKA01000180.1 coordinate 12,489, forward strand.
GCAATTTGTTTGAATCAAGTGTCAATGTATCCAACGGTAAATTAATTATGCTTCTTGGAATTCTTTTCAGTCTATTCCTTGAAAGATAAAGATATTTAAGCCCTATGCAATTCCCGATTGTACTTGGAAGTTCTGAAATGTGGTTGTCTTGAAGCCACAACATTTCCAGTTGTTCCAAGAATCCAATGGAGCTGGGAATGTTCTGTATCTGGTTGTTGTGTGCAAAAAGTTGCCACAAATTTCTCAGCAGTCCGATTGCTTCAGGAATTTGATCAATGAAATTATACTGGATGAATAGTTTTCTCAATTGTGAAAGTCTATCTATGTCATTTGGCAATGAAGAAAGCTTGTTGTTCTGCAAATGAAGAATTCTAAGGTTCACCAATTTTGTCAATGATTTTGGAAGTGTCTCGATTTCATTATATGAGATGTCAAGCTCCTTAAGTTTAGTCAAATTTCCAATTGTTTCTGGAAGTTCTGTAATTTGGTTCTTGCCAAGATTCAAGTACTCCAAATTCCTTAGTTCTCCAATGCTTTCTGGTATTTTTCGTATCCTGTTAGACGAAACATTAAGTCTTTTAAGGTTTTTGAGATCGCCAAGCTCTTCTGGGAGTCGATAGATATAATTGTTTGAAATAAACAAGTGTTTTAACTTTTTCAATTCGAAAATTTCTGGTGGCAGATCATCTATTCCAGTAAAAGAAAGGTGTAAGCCTTCCAAATTTTCAAACAACCCTATCTCTTTTGGAACTTTTTTGATGTATCTATCTGTCAATCTTAGATAAATCAGATCGCCATTCTCATCAAACTGGGAACGCTCATACGTTTTTACCTTTCCCCTAATGGAGCAACCAAGTGCGCGTTCCAGTTCCTCAACCTTATTCATTGGATTATATACTTTTTCCATCTTAAAATTAAAAAAAGTTGTTATTCAATATAATCATTAATTCTTTTTTTGTAATGCAATCAAAAATGGGTTGTTTATTTTTTCAAATGCAATGGTGGATGCATCTCCATGTCCTGGCCAAAAGTCTGTATTGTTTGGAAGCTTCTCAACTAATTTCTTAAGTGATTTGTCCATTGTCTCTGGATCGCTGAAAGGAAAATCGGTTCGACCTATTGAAAGTTGAAAGAGTACATCACCTGTGAATGCTAAATTGGAATCTTCCACATAATATACCGTGGATCCAGGTGTATGACCTGGTGCATGGATTGCCTCTATTCTGATACCTTCCAAATTCAAAATGATATCTGGCTCTATCCATTCGTCTGGCATTGAAATCGTTTTTGAAGGGAAACCAAACCTTTGTGGCCACTGGTTGAAGTCTGGTAATGGTTCCTTTTCAAATTTGCTTGCATATATTTTGCATCCATCCCCTGAAATTTTTTTGACTTCCCCTGCCCAACCTATGTGATCAAAATGTCCATGCGTAATAAGTATATGCTTAATCGGAGTTCCCCTATCCATCATTCTCTTCGCTATGTCAACTGCTTCTGGACCTCCTGGATCAATCATGATCATTTTGTCCGTTCTGGAAAAAACAAAGCAGTTTGTCGCCAACGGAGAAAGAACACTATGTTCCCAATAACTGGCTTGCAAAATTGATTTCACATATGGTCTTCATGCTGAATTATCTTATTATTTGCTATTGCTCTTGGGTGATTTGCAATAATTAAAATCCAAAAAAGCCTTGGATAACTGGCAATGCAACACCCCCAAGAGCACTAAGTTTCGGTAAATATGCCTTGACATAAAATGAAAGGGACTTTGTGAACTTCATCTCCAAGCTGTTTCCAAATAACAATTGCCCTTCTTCATTTTCTATTTGAACTGTGACAACTTTGTATCCAAATGAATTTGGCTTAAATCTGAACCAAACGGTATCTCCTGTTTGCAATAATGCTGTTAAAATACTAAGGACATCTTCACCATCACTGACAAACTTTGGAGGGTCTTCAGGTAATTCAAAAGTTAATCTGTCTAGTGGCATTACAACTTGTTGAGCATGAGGTTGGACATTGTTGATGTCAGAATTTGTCTTGACAGTTACTCTTGAATTTTCCTCTCCTTTCATGTTCAGGACAAACACCAAAAGACCTGTGGATTCCTTTATGCTTCCCTGTTGTGTCTTGCCCATCACATCAAAGTACATCTCTTTCTTCCTGAAGGATTTATAGTCATCCATTAGTTTTATCACTAATTGGTCAACAAGTCTGAAAACCTCTTCTGCTTGATTCTCAACTTTTCTAACTATGTTCTTGATTTCTTTGTAGGTGAGTCCCGTTTTTTTACCTTTGACAAAAGCGTCATAATTTTGTCTGCCCACTACTTCCATGATTTCCTTTTTCTCAATTTCTGGTGTAACCATTTCTGGCAATGATTGACTTAAATAGGAAATCAAAAGTATTCTTTCCATTGCTCTTTCAACCCTGGTCTCCTGTTTTTCCCCTTTTTCAAATTCTTCTGGAAGAAATGATTCAAGTTCTGCTAACCATTCGTCTATATCCATATAGGTTGCAGGATCGAGATATGTCAAAAATACGTCTGACAATAAATTGTCCAAAGTCAATGGGAAAACGTCTGGTTCATAAAAGCCAATCAGCCCTCCTGGCGAAAAACTGGTCTCTTCAGGATATTCAACAAGGAAGATTACGCTTATTACGATAAATGCAAATGCAATGGCAAGGGTTGTCAGGTTTTTCACCTCTGTCAGTCCCAAATATTTAACTATATACAAAGAAAATGAAAATATAGAACCTACTGTTATCGCAATTGATAAATTTCTTGCACCGTTCAATGATGAAACAAGATCATTATATCCACGAACGCCCTGAACTGGTTTTCCCTCTTTCCGATAACGTGAAACTGCCTTGTCAAACGAAATCTTGAGAAGAATTCCGTTTAATGTATAGAAGAATGAAAACAAGGTGAACAATGACCAAAAACCTAAGGTCAAAGTTCCTGTAACACTTTGCAATTGTTCTTCCCTAAAACCAAGGCTTAAGAGCAAACTAAAGATAATAACACCAAAAGCAGTCATTATCCATTTATTGAATGTCCGCGAAAGTTTGTTGATGGTATTAGCCAAAACAGCCATAAAATGGTCTAAAGCGACACCATTAAAAAACTACTCTGGCAACTTTCATTTTAAACTAAAATTTTTTCAAGTTTCTTTTTCGAAAATTTCCTCAAACTTCTTTATTTCCTCCTCATTTGCATTTCTTACCATTGTCATTCCCAAAGGAATTCCCATATCATAAAGATGTCTCCTGAGATTATTGACATTTCGTTCATGATATCTTATGAAATACAATAAACCAGTTAAGTATGCTGGACCACTAATGGCTATTAAAGTTATGAAGAGCACAATGACGGCAAGGAAATATACTTCCACAAAACTTAGATTCTGACCGTTATCAACAACCAAAGGCAAAATGTCTATCAACAATGAAAGTCCTCCCAAAATCCCTGTGAATCCTAATAGTCTATTCAATGCTCCATTTTTTACATTTGCCGCAACTTCTCTGACTGTGTTTCGTTTAGTTACCTCCCTAACCGCACTGTCTTGCAATGTCCAAATAACGGGAATCAACCATCCAACCAAGATTGGGGAAATGAGAAGCACAAATCCTGTCAATGCGCCAAACACTTCCCTTGCCTGACGGAAATTAAGATCAGATTTTGGAAGCATGGCTCTTAAAACAGACGCGAAAAGTACTGTAACACCAAGACAGGCTGACATTAAGTCAATAAGCCTATCCTTGAAAATTTCTTTCAAATGAGTCATGTCAACATCTGGAACTTCTTCTTCAATGAAATAGTCCTTATTCGTATCCAGATAAATACCCAATAACATTGAAAGATATTTCTTGATTTTTCCTCCTAGACCAATAAACCTTTGTGTTCCATGAACTTTTTCAGAAATGTAACTTTCAAAATTCTCATCCACAAATTTGCTCAAAACCATACGTCCCAATATTTTCCAGCTTCCAATTGCCAAGCCGACAACAAATGCAAAAAAGATTATTGCTCCCCCTCCAACAATTAAACCCCAATAATAAAAACTAATCAGAATAAATGCAAACAATCCTGCCCATTTCTTTTTTGAAGGTCTTGTAACATTAAATTTCAAATGCTCTAGATTGGCAACCTTTGGCTCTAGTATGAATGCACTTGTCATGGTAATCAATAATTCTTCAAAGGATAGTTATAAAAATATAACTCATTTAATACATCATTCTCAAAAATTGAACTTGGTCAGTTGCTCATGGAAACGGGCTAGTCGTATCTGTTCTTCTTCCAACATACTTGAAGCTATTTTGAGAACTTTTTTGAGATATTCTTTGGAAACCGCCATTTCACCATCAAACCCAAGAGGCAAAGACATGTGCCCTGTCCCCAAAATTTCAACCACAATGCCAGGGCTGATTGACTGAAATTTTGATTTCCCTAATCCTGAATTAAGGGCAAGCTTTACCATTGTTTCTGCATAATCTAGATTTTTCGCACCAATATGAAAGTTAGGTGGTTCAAGAAGCATCCATAATTCCTTTTGTTTGAATTCTATTGGGTATCCGATTTTTTCAATTGATAATTCATTAGGGTTATGGGACTTGAAAATGAAATCTGTGTGGTATTTGGATCTAACCGCACTTTTACTGATAATTGTCAGTCTTCCTGCACAACTCGAAGTGGTATAATAATGATCAAATCCATTAATCAATTCAACCAAGGGAATGACTTCAATGTCGACTTTGTTCTCATCTACTGCATTTGTCCATTTTTTCAAAGCTGCAATCTTTCTTGTTTTGAAAATATTTTCCACAATGATCACTTATCGAAATTCATCAAATACATCTTCTGGTGAAATATTGTTTGCTTTAAGTCCCATTGGGGATTTAAAGGGATTCATGCCTGTGGATAATGTCCTCTCAATTTCCTCAAGTGGTTGCCTGTTTTCCTCATAGAATTTTCCAATTGGAATTCTGTCTCCCCATTCAAGTCCTCTTGCAAACGCTTGGACAATGTCTTTGGGATTATATCCTTCCTCCTCGTCAAGATTATAGATTCTGCTTTCATACCAATCATATGTGTTCAATCTGTTGAAAGTGACACATGGGCTTATGTCATCTATGAAGGAAAATCCTTTGTGCTCTATTGCGTCAATAATAGTATCTTCCAAGTGTTTTCCTTGTCCTGAGAATGTCCTTGCCACATAAGTTGCTCCGGCTCCCAATGCAAGTGTAATTGGATTGATTCTTCTTTCATCAACCCCGTCAGGTGTTGTCAATGTAACCATGTGTTCCTGGGATGTTGGAGATGCTTGACCTAACGTTAATCCATAAATTTGATTGTCCATTACAATATAGGTGAGATCCATGTTCCTGCGTGCAGCATGGACAAAATGTCCTGCTCCAATTCCAAATCCATCCCCATCCCCTCCAACAACAACAACCTTAAGGTCTGGATTTGCCAACTTAATCCCCATTGCTATGGGCAATGCCCTTCCATGTGTACCATGAAATCCATATGTGGTCGTAAAATGGGGGAAATTCCCTGAGCATCCTATGCCACTGACAATCACGATTTCCTCCGGCGAATAGCCGAGTCGAGCAAAGGCTTTCGTTGTGGCGGAGAGTAATCCATAATCTCCACATCCAGGACACCATGAGGGTCGAGGTCCTTTGAAATCTTTAGCACTAAATATTTTTGTGGTACTGGGTTCTAACGCCGTAGCCATACCTTATCCTCTTCTAGTTGAGTCGTTCTATCATTGAAAAATAATTAAAGGTATAGATGAAGTCGTCAATTGATGGAAATATTGTCTTAAATTCTATTTGCATTGGATTATGGGAAACCTTTTTGTTTCCAATAGCCTTGGAAAACTTTGTGGATAATGTAACTGAAATAAAAGCATTCTTGTCACACTATTTCACATTGGAAAAATTAACCCCCTTGAATAAAGGACTTTCAACACTTAAGTATACCTATATTGTCGATAAAGATGATTTGCGCCGTTTTTCGTCTATGGGACAAATAGAACAAAAAGACATTGAAATTGGACAAAAACTCTTGCTTCGCATTTATTCGGCCTCCACTCATGGTGAAAGGTTCTACGATTTTGCGATTCGGGAACAAACTGCTCTGGATTGGCTTGAAAAACAACATTTTGATAAAATTCAGGTTCCAAAATTTATTGGGGTTGTTAAAACCATTAAGTACCATGCAAACATCGTAACTTGGGTTGAAGGTTCGTCTACATGCGATATGGAAACTTTATTTGATGTTTGGAATTTTATGGACAAGCATTTCATTGTCACAAATCCTCCTCCCCTTCCCATTCATCATGACATCATAAAAGAATCTGTTTTTGAACTAAAGGAATTCCTGATGTCAACGAATTTTTTTTCTTCAAACACTAAAAAACTAGTCTCTGAGTTGGATGTGAATGATTTGTATCCACCACCCACCCACGTCATCCATGGCGATTTTCATAGATACAACCTGATTTATAATGTCCCGATAGGCATTATTGACTGGGAATACGCCTCACTGGGAGACCCTTGGTTTGATTTGATTTATGAATTGCTCTATGGTTTCAGTCTCCAATCTTCCCTTCCCATTGATGAATTTCTTGACAATCAGCTTGCAAAACTGAATGTCACAATTCCAGATAATGAACGCATTCTAATTAACTCAATAATGGTCTTGGTTGTAATGGCTCAATGGTTCTTTTCAAGATACAAAAAAACAAAAAGAGAACATAATTTACAGAAAGGGAGTCGTTGTCTTGACGGAATGCTGAAACTTTTCCAAAAATTATGATGCCCTGTCAATTAAACTTAAATTGTTCTAATTTCTGAATTCATTGGAGGAATGCATATTTACCGACTCATCGAAACTAGACCAACTGAGAAATGAAATAAAAGAAATAGACAAACAACTTGTTGAACTAATCTCAAAAAGATTAAGGGTTGCCAAACAAATCGGTCAAATAAAAAGTGTCCAAGGGCTTCCCATCCGAAATTTCCAAGTGGAGAAAAAAGTGTTTGAACGTGTTTCTCAACTTTCTGAAAAGCTTTCTGTTCCTCAAGAACTTTCAAACGATGTGTTTGAAAAAATTGTCGCAAACTCTGTTGCCATTCAAGAAAACCTCCCAATGAAAATTCAAAAAGAAACGGAACAGAAGAAAATCTTGATTTTAGGTGGTAAGGGACGAATGGGACAATGGTTAACACATTATTTCTCATCTTCTGGTCATTGTGTCAAATCTGTTGATCCATCCTATCCTGAAACTGAAGATAACTATCAAAGTCTTCCTTCTGATTTAAACCAATTTGATGTCATTGCGATCTCTACTCCTCTTCATCGAATTGCAGATGATATTGCTGAAGTCATGGAAAGAAATCCTTCTGGGCTTATTTTTGACATCGCATCATTGAAATCTGAGATCTTGAAAGTATTGACTGATCATCCGGAATTTAGAAATCTTCAATACGTTTCAGTTCATCCAATGTTTGGACCTAGTGCAGTCAATCTGCATGGTAAAAATCTGGTTGTCTGCAAGGTGTTTTCTGAAACGCCAGTCGAAAAATTCATCCGCTTTTTTGAGGACACAGCTGTCAATATCCAAATCATAGATATTTCTGAGCATGACAAGTTGATGGGTTATTCCCTTAACCTTGTGCATCTCATAAACATAATATTGGCGGATCTTTTGACATCAAATGAATATTCGTTCTCATATCTCAAAAAATTCTCCTCTACCACCTTTGAAAAACAAATCCAAACTACTTATGAAGTCGCCCACGAAAACCCTGAACTTTATTGGGCTATCCAACATTTTAATTCCTATAGGGACAAATTGTTTGAGGAACTTCAAAAATCTATTTCCAAAGTTCATGACGCATCAAGAACACAAACTCCCTTTGATTTCATGACAATCTTGGCAAACAGTAGGGCTTATTTTAAATCCTAAAACTCATTAATTTTCCAAATTTTGCTCCGATAGTCTAAAAAAACAAGTGTCCATGTGACTTAATGAGTGATGAAATACGTGTTGATGCCGAAATTGCCTTTGTTGGAAATGGTGAAATTGTCAAGGATGCCACTATAGTTTTCAACAACCGGGAAATCGTCTATTTTGGCGAACAAGAACATGCACCTGATGTACCGTTTGAAAGGTCAGTTCCTGCCATGATGCCTGGAATGTGGGAATGCCATACTCATTTTACAGGCTCTTATACTCCGTCTGTTGAAGCCATGCTTTTCATCAACCCTGTTGTTGGTGCAGCTAGGTGCACTTGGGACTTGAAAGAAACTTTAAAGGCAGGTTTTACAAGTGTCAGGGAGGTTGGTGGATTTGGTGTTCATCTAAACAAGGCTGTTCAAGAAGGGGCTATTATTGGTCCACGAATTTATGGTGCTGGGGATATCTTAAGCATTACTGGTGGTCACGGGGATGTACATTCCGCTCCATTGGCTGTATTGGATGCCATGCAGGAAGGATTGGGCGCTTTGGTTGATGGTGTTGATGAATGCCTAAAGGGTGTAAGAAAACAATTGAGAAAAGGTGCTGAAATTATCAAAGTTTGTGCGTCTGGTGGTGTTATGAGTGAAGTCGATCATCCCATCCATCAGCAATTTTCTCTTGAGGAATTGGTGGCAATTGTAGAGGAAGCAAAACGAGCTGAAAGACAGGTTGCCGCCCATTGCCATGGCGCGCCTGGCATAAAAGTCGCATTGGAGGCTGGTGTCAAAACAATTGAGCATGGAACATATTTGGATGAAGACTTGGCTCAAATGATGATTGAAAAAGATGCAATACTGGTTCCAACACGATATGTTGTGGAAAAACTGTACAAGGCAAGTGCCGCCGCCAATGTTCCAGAATATGCCATGGCAAAATTGAGGGCCTTGTATGACCAACATTTCGAAGCCATGAAAATTGCAATAAAGGAAGGTGTTAAAATTGCCTTAGGAACTGATATGTTTGTTACTGGCCCCAACGGAATTTTCAGGCATGGTGACAATGCCGAAGAAATTGGTTATTTGGTTAATGCAGGCATGAAACTTGAAGATGCATTGGTTGCTGCCACTGCGAATGGTCCTTTGACTGTCGGCAAACTTGCGGGCAAGTCTGGTCAATTGAAAGCAGGCTATGCCCCAGATATTCTCTTACTTAAAGAAAACCCATTAAATGATCCAACAGTATTGACAAACAAGGAAAATATTCTATCTGTCATTAAACAAGGAGTCTTTTATTGACCTACATCTGCTGATAATTCATTCCCTGACGTGCTGCAATTTTCTTCTTAACCTTTTCCATTGTCAATGCTGATTTATCATCTTCCTGTATTTGTGTACTTATCCCTGAAAAAGAAGATGTAATGGATTTCTTTGTTCCTGCATATGCCATCCTGTCTCTGACAGATGATTCCATTGGCATCCAAAAGAGAAATAACATTCTTGTATCATCAAGCCCGACCCTGTTTTTTATCGGAAAATCATAAAGGACATATCTTGGTTCATTGTCTGGCAATGATTGCACCAAATGGTCAAACGGCTCATCACTTCTTTTTTCAAGTGTTATCTGTCCATCATGAATTTTCAACACCATTCCTTGAGGTTTTTTCTCAAATCTCATTTTGTTGTACTCTTCAATTAGCTCAGGTGGAATTTCAATGCCTGTTGTACTCATTTTCCTCTTTTTAGTTTCAATTTCCCCGCATATAAACTTTATAGGATAAACGGGATTAATTGTGATAATTTGGTTTCACCTGCAAATTTAAATTCATGGCATCCCATATCCCCATAAGGAGAGACGGTGATGGCTGGCGGAGTCCTTTGGCTCTGAGGAAAGTCCAAGCACCACAAGGCAAGCGGTATAGGCGCAAGCCTATCATGCGAGAGCATGGCTCTGGTTACAGAAACGAACTTTTCCTTATGGAAATGCTGAAACGAACCACCACCGCTGGTGAAATTGCAAGCAGGATCCTATGAATCGCCTTGTGAGGATCCGGGTAGCAAGAGTAGATGAATGCCATCAGACCTTGGCTTTTTAGCAGGTCTACAAAACTTGGATTACCGTCTCACCTGTTAAAACAGTTCTTTTGCGTTTTTCATTGGCTTGAATGCCCCAGTATATGATTGGGGGAATCTTACAAAAGCCTCTGCATGGTCTGTTCCAGCTTGTATCCCTCTCAATTTTGTACGATGGTTATGAAACTGTGAATAGAAGCCTTGACCTCCTTTATGCAATTGACTTTCATAACATTGAATTGCTTTCATCCTTTTATCATTTTCATCTGTAATATCAACCAAAATTTCAGGGAATGGTATAAGCACTGTGGTTTCTGCACCAAAAACTCCCTTAACTTGATGGGCGTCTCTATCCGCTGTTGTATGGCTAGCCCACTCCACCGCTTCCAATACGATATGGTGAACTCTTCTATGCTCTCTATGATAATCAAATGGGACGTGTGTTATGATATATTCTGGCTTAATCTCAATTATCAAAGATATTATTTGTTTGATAATCTCGTCATTGTTTGCAGGTGTTACATTTCTATTCTTAAGAACAATCGGTCTGGCGCCAAGAATTTTACATGCAGATTTGAATTCCTCTTCCCTGTTTGGATCCGATGTCACACTGACTGCCCATGCTCCTCCTTTTTTTGCATAAATGGCCAAAGTTCCTCCTGCTGAAAATGTCTCATCATCTTGATGTGCAAATATTGTCATAATCCGTTGCTTTTCCATTAAAAACGCTCCAATTTCTAAAAATATTTGCATGTTAAAACTCTCATGTTGGTGAAATCACTAAATTTTCACAAATCTCTCACAATTTCAAGAATTTCTTCTTGAATCAAGACCACATCCATTTAATCCCACTTTTCGGTGCATGAATATGGTCTATTCTTTGGTTGCCTCAAAACTCAATCTCTCTGAAAATCAGGTCAGGACTGTCATGGGACTTGTTGAAAAAGGTGCAACAGTTCCTTTCATTGCACGATACAGAAAGGAAATGACAAATGGTCTTGATGAAGAGGCAATTCGGAACATTATTTCTGAAACTGAAAAACAAAAAAAGCTGGCTGATAGGAAACTCTCCATTATTTCTTCTTTAAAAGAAAGAAACATTCTTTTTGAATCTCTCGAAAACATGATCAAAAATGCCCAGACTCTTGCAGAATTGGAATCCATTTATTCCCCCTATAAGACGTCAAGAAAAACAAGAGCTCAAAAAGCAAGGGAAATGGGTCTTGACGTATTGGTTGAGAAATTCAAGAAAACACCTCGGCAATTAAGAAGTATTATGCAGGATTTTCTCTCAACATCATCCTTCGATGAAGAAACGGTTGTGGATGGAATTAAAGACATTATCGCCGAAGATATGAGCGTGAATCAAAAGAGCAGGGAAAAATCTCTTGTTCTTTCACGCCAACAAGGTTATCTTCAAACCACACCTATTCCCCCAGAAAAACGGAAGGCCGCAAAAGGATATGAAGGACAGGAAATGAAAGAATCCAAAATCGCTGAAGATGTAATGCAGCTAAAAATTTCTAGATTACGACCTCACCAGGCGTTGGCACTCAGAAGGGCTGAAAAGCGTGGTCAAATAAAGCTTAAATGGGAATTTCCTGAAAAAAGGATTATTTCAATACTTAAAGAAAACTTTCCTGTGAAATCAAGGGATATAGATGGCTTTGCTCAAAAGGTACTTGATGAATCCGCCAAAGATTCATACTCTCGATTATTGGGTCCAAGTCTTCAAAGACAAATTTATCGTGAACTCATAGAAAAAGCCGAACAACATTCTATAGATGTATTTGCGAAAAATGTAAAAAACCTACTCTTACAACCCCCTCTTAAGGGTCATAAAATCATGGGACTGGATCCTGGTCTCAGGACAGGCACAAAGGTTGCAATAATTGATGAAAATGGCAGTGTATTATATACTAGTACCGTCAATACCCTATCCACTAATTCTGCTGAAAAAGAATTTACCCATCTTATCAATACCTATCATGTCACTTATATTGCATTAGGCAATGGTACTGGATCTAGAGATGTAGAAAAAATTCTTTCAAACATTTTCAAGAAAACTGGGTGCAAATATGCTATTGTTCCAGAAACTGGTGCCTCTGTATATTCCGCAAGTAAATTGGCACAGCAGGAATTTCCAGATCTTGATGTCTCTTTACGTGGTGCAATTTCCATTGCCCGTAGACTGATGGACCCAATGGCTGAACTCATAAAAATTGATCCCAAATCATTGGGTATTGGTCAATATCAACACGATCTCAATCAGAAATTACTCCAAAAAAAATTAGATGAGACATTGGAAGAAGTGGTGAACCTTGTTGGTGTTGATGTGAATACTGCATCTAGCCACCTTCTTCAATATGTGTCTGGGTTGAACAAGAAAATTGCTGATGCAATTGTAAAATTTCGAAAGACTAAACCTATAACAAACCGTGAGATGCTGAAATCAATCAAGGGGATTGGAGAAAAAACCTTTGAACAGTCCGCAGGTTTTTTGAGGGTATACAACGGCGATAATCCTCTTGATGCGACATCAATCCACCCAGAATCCTACTCTGTAACTACTCAATTCCTTAGCAAACTTGGTTTTGAACTTTCAGACCTGCAAAAGAATCATTCTTCTGTTCAAAAAACAATCTCAAAACTTTCTTCCAAACAAATCAATTCCTTTATCGAGGAACTTAACATTGGAAAAGAAACCTTTTTGGATATTTTAGATAATCTGAAAAACCCATTTTTTGATCCACGTGGTTCATTCCAAGAAACAATGTTTGATCAAAACGTACGAACTATCGAAGATCTTGAGGTTGGCATGATACTTCCTGGCGAAGTCAGAAATGTCACCGATTTTGGTGCGTTTGTTGATATAGGTGTTAAACATGATGGTCTTGTTCATATTTCCCAATTGTCCGATAAATTTGTAAACCATCCCAGCGAAGTGGTAAAGGTCGGGCAAAAAGTTCATGTGAAAATAATCTCTGTGGAAAAAAATCGGATCTCACTTTCCATGAAAGAAGTAAAAGATAAATCCCTACTTCAAAAAGAAAATTAGAAAACTTTTATACTTTTGAAAGATAATGTAAGCTATCCCTGATAATTTATGGAGATGTCATGTGGTGATGTCGGAACAAATACCCCTTAAAATTCCAGATGAGTATCAATTTCTGTTTGATGCGATACCTGAAAAAGACAAGGAAAGTTTCTATATAACTTGGGCTCGAATGGAGAATGGAGGGGATCTTTTCCTTGATTTCACGAAATCCATAAAAAGAACTCTTGAAATTTGGAAATCACCACACCCTATGTGGCTTTACATTTATTCCAGACTTATTTTTACACAATCACGGTATGATATTCTAGAGAAATTGGCAAAACAATATCCCAATGATTCTTCAATAAAACTACATCTTGCACGAGTCATGATTTACAAAACAGAGTTTGACAAGGCAAAAGAGCTGTGCGATGATATTCTCCTAAAAATAGACTTGGAAAGAGAGAGCAACTTGCTGGATACCATCATTCTTTTGGACACATATTTCACAATCGGCATGATTCATATTTATAAAAGAGAGTTTGAGATGGCTGATGAAATAATTGAGAAATATGAAAGCCTGACGGATCAACATCGCGTCAAAAAATGGATCCCCAAATCAGAATTTGCAAGCTATCTTATTCCATCATACCTCTTAAAATCTCTCAAGGCTTTATACACTGGTCAATTTGATCTGCTCTCTACCACTGTTCATGAAGTCAACAATTGGTTCCCTGGTGTCAAAGATCTCTGGTATCGAGGTTTCTATCTGAACTTGTCTGGTATCGCAAACATCATGGCAAATGAAACCAACAGGGGGATTCAAGATTTAAAAATGGCATTAAGATGCTATAAGAAGTTGCATGACAGAAGAGATTATTCCGTGGTTGGGGCTAATCTTGCAGTCACATTGATATTGCAAGGTAAAAGAGGAGAAGGGCGAGATGTACTTGAATCTCTTCTTGATCCTTTGGAAGAACTCCAAAATTATAATCTTGCATTAACCCATACCTTGTTAGTTAGTAAGTTGTACATGGATGAAAAGAAGAATTCCAAAGCCAAAGAATTATTGCAGAGAGCCGAAAGTCTCGCAAAGAAAGTGGAAATAACCGAACCTGCCACATTTGCATACTTTGCAATTTTGCATTCCCGACTTGGAAATCCTGAACGGGCAGAGTATTACAGTCAGAAACTGAAGTCAATGATTGACCCTGACCTTTTAAACTTTAAAGGGGAGATTGAACTTCCTGAAAATACACATGGAAAAGACCTTTATACTGCTATTTGGTATCTGAATGCATCATCAATCCAGTCCATGCTCCAAGGGAATCTCAAAGATTCATATCAAATTTTGACTCAAGCCCTTGAAATTGCAGAAAAAGAGAACATGTATGATTCTGTCCTTGAGCTTTCAACAGTTTTCATTGAGGTACTCCTGAAAAAATATATGATTGAAAATGATACTTCCTACCTTCATGAAGCCATTGACGTTCTTGCAGATTTAAGGCCTCTTATCCTTCAAATTGAAAATCCCTACTACAATACCCTCATTTTCTTAACACAGATTTACATTCTAATTGCCTTAAATCAAATTAATGCTGCATTGAACCTTGCTGATGAAGTTCAAGACCTTTATTTGAAAACGGCAGTCGATATCCGTGGGGATCAATCCTATGAATTGGAATTGGTCACCAAGAGATTGGATGCGTTAACTCGCCCTCGAACTCCAGAAGAAGATGAAATTGGATACAACGTTTGGTTTTTGGGAAATTCCTATGTAAGTAAACTTGCGGCATTTGAGGCAATTAGACTAATCAATGATCTTCAAATCCAACAAAGTGCAATCGGTGAAAAACCAAGAGAAACATCATCTAAACCTTCTTTGGTATTGATAACTCAGTCCACTGGTCAAGGTGTTTTTTCAAGAACCATGGATGAAAACGACCAAATTGATGAACAACTAATTTCTGCATTCCTAATGGCAATATCGACCTTTTCAAAAGAGGTTTTGGGTGGTGGAAGTCTTAACAAGATAGAACAGGTAGGGCATGTACTCTTGATGGAACATATTGGAAAGGGATATACCGCAGTTTTGGTTATTAAGGAAGATTCGTATACTATCCGTAAAAAATTCAAAAAATTCATCAATGAGTTAAAAATGTTGCGTATTACCGATTATTTTGGTATAGAGTCCTTATTATCCCCTGGAGACCCACAATACGAGTTAATCAACAATCTTGTTGAAGAGATATTTTTCTAGTTTTCTTCTCCATAAAGCTCATCCATAATATGTTTTTGAATTTCAACGACTTCTGATGACGTTTTCGCCTTCGAATATTTTTCCAATCGTTCAAAATTCAATTGAATGAATGTGTTGCCATACTTGAAGTGACTTGCATATTTTTTTGCCTTGTCCTTATATCCTAAAATCCATAGGGCGGCAATGGTTGCCTCAATGGTGTTCAATTTTGTCGGTTTTCCGAAATTCACGGTATTGGCCGCAACAAGAAATGGTAGGGCTCGAGGTATCCCCTTCTGAAAAAATGGCTTCAATGACTCTATCTGGTTCCAACTCCCATCAATCAACACCAATCCAAACTCTTCTACAACTTCTCTATCTGCAGGTGAAAGGGCAATGTTTGATATGGGCGAAAGAACAAGTGCCTTTCCTATTTTATTTGCTTTAATGATCTTTGCAAGTCCAAATCTAATCATGCGACTTCCTGAACATTTCTTGGGATCGCATTGATCAAAATGAATGATTTTTACATTGGGCTTTGACATATGTTCCACTCTTACGTTGGTTTTCTTTTAAAAAATGATTAGTTTTGTTTTGCCTATCTCTTATAGGTCATCCTAAAATCTTATTTACTTTGCCTTAATTTTTAAAGCATTGAAAATAGGTATTGTTGGCTATCCCACTCTAGGTGGCAGTGGGATGGTTGCTTTCAACCTTGCATCAGAATTGGCTAATGCAGGTCATATTGTCCATTATATATCCTACAAGCCACCTTTTTTTTATTCCGAAAAATTAGTTTCTGATAACCTAAAATTCCACCAAGTGCCTATTCAAACATATCCACTCTTCCGCGATATCGGCTCAAATTATGGAATTCAATTAAGTAGCTACCTGATTTCTCTACAGAAAAGAGAACCTATGGATCTGATTAACGTTCACTATTCAATTCCACATGCAGTAAGTGCCTATCTTCTAAATCAAGCAACAAATATTCCTGTCATTAACACTTTTCATGGTTCAGACGTTCATTTATTGGGACAAATGGACAACTTCAATCAGACTCTGAAGGCAGTTCTTCCTTCATTGTATAATACGGCTGTATCAAATTTCCTTGCAAAACTTGCCCAAAGAACTTTTGACTTGAAGGAAATTCCCTCTACAATCTACAATTTTGTGGACAATCAAAAATTTTATCCGATCCCTTCTGAAAATCGTGAACTCACAATTGTTGCGGCAGGAAACTACAGACCGATTAAACGCTTTCCATTCTTGGTAAAAACCTTCGCAAAAATATGCAGAGACTATCCGGATTGGAAGCTTAGAATGATCGGAGATGGTCCTGAAAGATCTCTTTGCTATAAGATTGCTTATGACCTAAAAGTAACGAAACATGTCGAATTTGTTCCACCAACAAAGAACATTCCTTTAGAGTTGCAAAAAGCTTCAATTTTGGCGGCTCCAAGCCAAATGGAATCTTTTGGGTTGACTATTGCTGAAGGGATGTCTTCTGGATTACCAATTTGGGCTTCAAGAGTTGGTGGAATTCCTGAAGTCTGTATTCATGGTGAAAATGGTTTGCTTTTCCATCCTAGTGATGACCAAGGTGCGGAAATGGCTCTAAGAACACTTATGGATGACCGCTCACTTCGAGAAAGGCTTGGAAAAAAGGCAAGGGAACGAATTTTAAATTATTTCAATCCACAAAAGATTGTGAATGAGTATTTAAAATTTTACAGGAAAATCGCGAACTAAGGACATTGATTTGCTCCTCCTCCCCCTGGGGTTTTAATGATCAATGTTTCTCCCTTTTCAGCTTTAAATGTGGTTCTTCCTTTGAGCATTCTCTTCTTTCCCTCTTTCGAAATTAGAATGTTCTCCCCGTTTGCGCCTGGACCTGCTCCGAATATGCCCCATGGCCTAAATTTCCTTCTTTCCGTTTGCAATGAAACAGTGGCATCACTCTGAAATTCATATTCTCTGACAATGCCATTTCCACCTGAAAAATCCCCAGTTCCCCCCGACATTTCTCTAATTTCGTATCGTTTGACTATCAATGGAAACTGACTTTCCAATGCTTCTATTGGAGTGTTCTCTGTGTTAGTCATATGGCATTGTATCGCGGATGTTCCACCTTCCCTGCATGTAGCGCCACTCCCGCCCCCTATTGTTTCATAAATAGTCCAATTGCCATCCTCCTTTGTGCCGCCAATTATGACATTATTCATGGTTCCTTGAGATGCTGCTGGAAGCCAAGGTATTAACTGAACCATTGCACCAAGAATAGTGTCTACAATCCGTTGACTTGTTTCAGTATTCGCACTTGATGTAGCTACCCTGAAATCAGGATTAACAACACTTCTTTTTGGAGCCTTAATTTCTATAGGTCTAAAACATCCCCAATTTGTAGGTACGTTTCTTCCAATCAATAGCCTGACAACATAATATGCCGCTGCCGTAGTAATGGAAAAGGGTGCATTGACATTCCCTGGTTGTTGTGAATCTGATCCTTCAAAATCAAAAATAATACGGTTATCTTCCGTAATGGTTACTTTGCACCTTATTTTTACAGGGTTGTCATTGTATCCATTGGAATCAAGGTAATCCTCAAATAAAGCACTACCCTTGGGAAATGATTCTATTATTTTTTCAGTTCCTTGTTTTGATTCTTTGAAAAGTGCTTCATGATATTTCTCAACCTGTTCAAACTCTGTATTTTGGATCAATTCCTCTAGTCTTTTGACGCCAAGCATCAATGCAGAATATTGGGCATTAAGATCTCCCTTTCTTTCACGGGGTGTTCTCACATTTTCTAAAATCAGGTCCATGACATCCTTATTGACTTCCCCTTTTGAGAAAAGCTTGATTGGTGGGATGATCAAGCCCTCTTGATACACTTCTGTAGAATTTGCAGGTAGTGAGCCTGGTACCATCCCCCCAACGTCTGCATGATGTGCCCGTGTTGCAACAATATACCTTAATTCCATGTTTTTGTCAAAAACAGGTGCTAAAAGTGAAATATCTGGTAGATGTGTTCCTCCAAATTCTGCACGGGGAGAATTGACAATGATTGCATCCCCTGCTTCCCATTTCCCCTTATACTTTTCTAAAATTGGTTTCGCCACAAACCCCATAGACCCTAAATGCACAGGAATGGCCTCTGCCTGAGCAACCAACCTCGCTTGATTGTCAAAAATGGCACAAGAAAAATCTGCCCTTTCTTTGATGTTGGGTGAATATGATGATTTTCTGAGTACCTTGCTCATTTCTTCTGCAATCCCTTCTAATCTATTTTGAAGGATTGTCAGGCTAATTGGGTCAATTTCCATAAGGTATGTCCTGTTCGATATTTCTAAAACCTTGTCAAAACCCTATAATTTGATTAAAATATCCGCAAGTTTTTCAGCATCATCCAACGCCCTGTCCAATGTCTTTTCACCTGGGATAACATCTCCAATTGCAAAAATTGCAGGATGACTTGTTTGATAGCTGTTTGTAATAATATGGCCATTCTCATCCATTTCAACCAGACCTTTAACAATGTCTGTATTGGGTTGTGGCTCTCCTTCAATAAAAACAACATCGATTTGCAAATCTTGCCGTCCTTCAACACTGTCGAATTTAATTCCCTCTACAACATCCGATCCATATATCTCCACATTTTCCACCTTTTTGTAGAATTTTACTGAATCATTGTTTTTCAATGCCTCAAAATGATCAATTTGCGGGACTTCCTCTCCAATCCATAGAACACTTAATTCTCCAACTACTCCAGAAATGAATCTTGCACTTTTTAAGGTATATTTGTGATTCCCTATGATTGCCGCCTTTCTCCCCTTGAATAAATTGACATCACAAACCGCACAATCAGAAACACCCTTGTGCAAGTATTCAGTTTCCCCCTTGAAACCAAAATTTTGTTGTTTTGATCCTGTGGCAACAATCAAAATATTTGCATAGAAATCAACCATCTTTGTTTTGATCAAGAGATTTTCGCCCTTATCCTCAACGAGAATTGCCTTGCTTGATCTATGTTTTACCCCACTTTGTTTTGCCTCCTCCAATTTAGTCTCTATCCATTTCATGCCTTTTGTATCTGCGTCTATCTTTTCTGAATCTTCAATATACCCTGCCTTTGCGATTTGGGAATCATATGGACTGCCTAAAACATAAACGTCCTTGCCTGATTCTGCTAGTTTCTTGGCGAGAGTCAGTCCTGCCACACCCGAACCTAAAACCAAAATGTCTGTCTTTACTGGATCAAAAGTAGGCATTGAAAACATATCATATGTCATCCTTTTCATATAGATTAATGCTTTGTATCAACCCAAACTCATTGATAAATTTTAAAGATTAATGGGGTGATACCATTTAAATTAAAAAGAAATAAAAAAAAGGAGATTATGGAACATGAGCACAAGGGGATTAACCCTAATGTTCTCTATGATAAAGTTGTCCTTGGTATGGAAAAGGATCTTGGATCTAAACTATGGGGAAAAGTACCTCAATCAATTGAAAATATCCCGGAATTGATTACCAGAAAAACAAATAAAACCTCAAAAGAAACTCTGAACAAACTTGTAGATGTTCTTAGGGATTTTCATCAAACAAACAATGTTTATTCTGAAAAGGTAGAGGCAAACCTCTTAAAAATCAAGAATGGATCCGTTTTTGTCGGACATCAACCTGTCTTGCTTGGTGGTCCTGGGTTTATTGCAAATAAAATAGCTGCATTGTCAGCAATCACTGATGAATTAGCTAAACATAATATCCACTTTGCGCCTATTTTCATGATTGGTGATTATGATGGGCTTCAAAAAGAGTTGGGAAGAACATATTATCCCAATCCAATTTCTGGAAATGCAACGATATTGGATGCAGAACGAGCAATTGATGTTCCAGATGATACCGTAATTCATTCAGTAAATGTTCCTGACGAAAAATGGTTCTTAGAAATCCTTGCTCAACTTGAGTCTTCTTTCAACGGTTTTAAAAAACAAGTGAAAGTTTCTGATAAAAGAAAAATTCTTGAAGAACGGTTTTCCCACATTGCTTCCTTTCTTAGATTGACCCATTCTTATTCGAAAACATTTCCAGATTTTTTTGTCAAGGTTTGGGGTTATCTGACCAACAAATTAAACGATTATGGGATTGTTTTCCTTCCTACATCTCTGCCGACCATCAGGAAACTCTATGGTTCCGCTTTATTCAAAATGGCTCAAAACCATGAGATATATGTTCATGAATTTAACGAAACCTACAATTGGATCTCAAGTCTAGGTTATCATCCCACTCTTCCAAAAAGGGATCTTAAATATCTTCCATTCTTCTATGAATGCCCTTGCACACAATTTCGTGTACCATTGGAAATCAATGGAAACAATGGTCATGGTAAGTGCAAAAATTGTGGACACACTATTGATATTCCAATTGATGAGCTTGATTCATTCATGAACCACATTGAAAAAATCGGTCCACGTGTTGATTCTTCACAAGTTGCGTTTCAAGATCTTCTCAACATCCAAGTGCGGATTTCGGGTCCTGGTGAAATTGCCTACTATACAATTGTTTCTCCTGCTGTTCGTGCCGCTGGATTTGAAACCCCTGTGTTTTTTAAGTACAAAAGGGTCTTCTATAACACCCCTTGGAACGAAAAACTTGGTAAACTTCTTGCTCAACGCAAACAACCTTCATTGCATACCTCCGAATTGTTCAAACTTGTCCGAAAGAGAATTGATGCCATAAAAAATGATGACTTGGATAACTTTAGAGATGCAGAAATTTCCATGGATCGTTTCATTAATGCGACATTTCAAAACCTAGGAAAATATAGGACCAAGCTTGATGCCCAAAAATATTTGTCATGGATGTTCGGGCAGTTTGCGCCCCAAAAATTTGGACAGGAGGTGTCATGGGTTTGGATAGATATGGCATTACAGACTGGATTGAATGATTATATCCCAACATACCGTCGATTATACCACAAATATTCAATTCCGGGTTTAAAGCAATTCATCAATACAATGACCTGAAAAAATTGAAAATCGATCTGTGAATTATCAATTCGTATAAATAGGTAACTTCCATAAAAGGGGTGAGGCAATCTTAGAATGACTCAGTTCAACTTGCAGGATGCATTGAAAGATCTACCAAAGATCGCTCCTCTTGATTATGATAGACCTGTAGAACGTTTTGCTGTTAGATGGGGTGGCGCCGCAGGTGACGGTCTCCAATCTACAGGGCTTTTGGTTTCAAAATATTTTAATAAATTGGGATATCATATCCATGGTGTTCCTGGCAATCAATCCGCTATTAGAGGTGGACACATTTGGTATCACCTTGAATTTTCGACAAAAGAATTCCATAACTACGACAATATGGCAGATATGCTGATTGCCTTGAATGAATTTTCAATAGGTATGCACCTAAAGGAATTAAAAAAGAAGGGAATTCTCCTCTACAATAACAGTAAACGGGTAAATCTCGACAAATTCAAGGATCAAATCGAAGAAAAGGAAATTACTGTGATTGCAGTTCCATTAACAAACATTGCCCGTGAAATCGAATTGAAAACTCCTGTTCTTGGAAATACTGTTGCAGTTGGGGCAATGCTGAAAATTCTTGATTTGCCAACTGAACCCTATCTTGAAACCTTGAAAAAACGATTTTTCACAAAAGAAAGAATTTACAAGATGAATGAAGAAGCTCTTCATAAAGGATATGATTTTGTTGATAAAAACACATCCATTCGTCTGAAAATGGCATCAACAACATTGGAGCCTTCACATGGAATTGTCGTTAACGGAAACCATGGTGTCGCATTGGGTGCCGCCGCCGCAGGACTGAAATTCCTTGCACAATACCCAATCACCCCTGCATCCAGCATTTTGACGTATTTGGCAAAAAATGCCAAAAAATTTGGAATTGTTGTCAGACAAGTTGAAGATGAAATCTCTGCAATTTCTTCAATAGTCGGTGCAGGATGGGCTGGTGTCAGGGCAATGACTGCAACATCTGGTCCTGGAATCTCATTGATGGCTGAAAACATTGGATTGGCTGGCATTACGGAAACACCAATTGTTATTGTAGATTCTATGAGGGGTGGTCCCTCAACAGGCGTCCCAACCAAAACTGAACAAGGAGATTTGTTGCCTGTCATAAATGTAAGCCATGGTGAGTTCCCACGGGCAGTATTTGCACCTAGGAACATTCAAGAGGCTTATTCCCTCACAGTCAAGGCATTTAATATTGCCGAGAAATATCAAATGCCCGTATTTGTTCTTGTTGATTTTGGTCTTTCTGAAAGGCTTGAAAATGTCAAACCATTTGATTTTGATGTTGAGATAGACAGGGGTAAAATATGGGATGGGCCAACCGACGAACTTCCTGAATACCATAGATATGCATTCACTGACGACGGTATTTCTCCACGGGCATTTCCTCCCTCTCCTGAAGGAAAGCATATTGCAGTCGGTGCCGAGCATGACATCGATTCATTTTCACTTGCAGGTCATAAGGCTGGCTTTCCAGAAGCAAGAATTGCAAAAGTCAAAATGTTTGAAAAAAGGTATCGGAAACTGGAAAAACTAGCTAAAGAGGATATGGCTCCTCCTAAATGGGATGGTCCTGAAAATGCAGACTATACTCTCGTTTGCTGGGGAAGTGTCTATTCCGCATGTATTGAAGCCATGAATGTTCTTAACCAACAAACTGAATTTACTTGGAATGTATTGAGCTTTGCTGAAATGTATCCTGTTCCCACAGAAAAAGTCAAAACTGAATTATCTAAAATCAATGCCAGCATAATGGTGGAAGCAAACTATACTGGACAGCTTGAGTACCTGTTGTGGCTTTATGCCCAATGGAGACCAAATGGGAGCATTAGACATATTGATGGGGAAATTCTTACAGCAACTCGCATTATTTCCTACCTTAAGGACTTGAAATTGGTGGAAGACCCTTACTCAGTTCCATACAGCATTCCTTCCAAAGAATGGAATGACGTAGGCTATATTGTCGCGAATAAGGCAAGTCATCCACTTTAATCTTTAAATTCCTTATTCATTCAATCTTGCAATCAAATTTTCTACATTCAATTCTTCCATAATTTTGTCCCATTCAATCAACTTTTCCTCTTGATCTGGTCTTATAAGACCCCTGATCTTATGAGTTGCTAAGTATTGAACTGTTGTGTATGTGTCCCAATTTACCAATACAATGGGTATTTTCCTCTCTTGTGCTCTAGCAAGTACTGTTGAGGGCGGATAAATTCCACCTGTCAATATCAGCATCGAGGTATCTGTCTCCATGGCTGCTAATGCCAGTGCAGGTCGATCTCCTCCAATAATGACCGCCTTGTTTACCGATCTTCTAAAAAATTTCAACGCACTGTCCAACTCCATGGCACCAACTTGGAAATCTTCAACAATTTTATTCTTGCATTCCTCACAGCAAAGATATTTTGCACCCAATAATGAAACAATTTCTTCAACTGTTGGCGCTGAAAGATTAGATTTGTCAGGAATTACTCCTATCAACGGTATTTGCCATTCCCTTGTTACTGTTTCTGCTATTGCCTTCTCTCTTTCAATAACTTCCAAGGGAACTAAAGAAAGAACGGTTCCTGTCAATTCTATATCTATATCATTGAAATAAGAGACACCAAGTGCCAAATCATCCAATTGGGAGTCATTCGAACCTGATACCAACAGTAACACTTCTGTTTCTAGCATTTTTGCAAGTTCCCTTGCAGAGAGACCTAATGTAGCTAAATAATTCATGGTTTTACAACCTTCAACAACTAGGACTTCATATTTTTGGTTCAATGTCTCATAGGCGTTTTTGATTTTTTCAATCAACCTCTCAATTTCCTCTTTACTCAGATCATAATCCCATTCACTTATTGTTACTGGGGCGATGGTGTCTTCGTCTTCTTCCATTTTTAGGAACTCTTTTGCAACCAACGCATCTTGATCATCTTTTGAAGCCCTAATTGGTTTGAAATAACCGACTTTATATCCCTCTTTTACAATTCTCCTGGCAAGTGCCAAAGTAAATGAACTTTTTCCTATACGCTCATGACATGATGTAATCATTAAATTCTTCATTGCTCTTCCTCCTGATTTTCTTTCTGTGCAAAATGATCCTCCTTGGATATGGTGATCTTCACATCCACGGCCATTACTCCAATTTCATCTGCAAACATTGGGTTAATGTCAAGATCTGTTATCTGTGGAAAATCTTGAATTAACTTTGAAATTCTTTCCACTGCCTCAATAATTTGAGGAATGTTTGCCTTCTTTCCTCCTCTCGCCCCTTGCAAAATTGAAAATACTTTGGTATTTTGCAACATTTCTGTCGCTTCTGTATGTGTAATCGGAATTAAACCAAAACTTACATCCTCATAGACATTGGTATATATGCCGCCTGTTCCAACAATTGCCAAATGACCAAATTGTGGGTCTTTTGAAACTCCTACAATCAGTTCTGTTGATGGGGTTGCAAGCTGTTGAATATCCACTCCAATCACTTTTGCATGTGGATAATGTTTCCTGGCCGACCGCATCATTTCCTCAAAAGCATCCAAAAGTTCATTCTCATTTTTGATCCCAATGCGGACACCTCCGATATCTGTCTTATGTAAAATGTTTGGGGATGTAATTTTCAATACCAATGGATATCCAATATTGTTTGCAATTTCAATTGCCTCTTTTCTCGAAAAAGCTGTTGCCGTTTCTGGTACCCTTATCCCATATGCACCCGCAACTTTTATTGCTTCGCTTCCCAAAAGGGTTACCCTTCCTTTTTCTATCACGGCGTCAAATATTTTTTGAACCGTGTCCCTGTCAACATCTGGAAAATCACGGGGCATTTCATAAAATTCTGGTCTTGCCAAAATCTCTTGATATTTCCACAACCCTGCAAGGGCAACAACACCTTTCTCTGGAAATGGAAATGCTGGGATGTGGTGTGACTTTAAAATCTGGAGCCCCTTCTCCATCTCCTTGCCACCAAAAAATGATACCGCTATCGGTTTTGACGGGTATATCTCATTTATTTCAATGATTGTTTTCGCAATTTCCTCTGGTGCGGTCATTTCCTGCGGTGCCAAAATCACTAAAATCATTCCGACGTTTGGATCTTTCATTGCCAATTCCATTGCAAGCCTATACTCTTTTGCCCCCCCAGTTCCCAACACATCAATTGGATTATGAGTTGCCGCGGCAGGATGCAGGTTTTCTTTCAATGTATTGATTGTCTGGGCTGTCAAAGTCGCCAAGTTCAATCCATTAAATTCTGCATGGTCTGTTGCCAATATTCCTGGTCCGCCTGCATTGGTTATTATGCATAAGTTATTTGATTTTGGCAATGGTTGCCAACTGAATGTTGTTGCCACTGTAAAAAGATCCTCTACCGTCTCAACTCGAATAACCCCTGCTTTTCTGAAGGCAGTCTCATATGCGGTATTGGCTCCTGCCATGGCTCCAGTATGTGATGACGCCGCTTTTGCTCCCGCTTTAGAGATACCTGATTTTATCGCTATTACGGGTTTTTTCCTGACTATACGTCTGCATACATCAATAAATGCTCTTCCCTTGTTTATCGCTTCAAGATACAAGAGAATCGCTTGTGTATTTCTATCGTTTCCCATTAATTCAATCAATTCTACTTCATCCACATCTAACTTGTTTCCAACAGAAACAAATTTTGAAAATCCAATTTCTTCCTTGATTGACCAATCCAATATCCCCGTAATCAATGCGCCAGATTGGGAAATAAACCCTAAATTCCCTTTTCTTGAATTGCTTTTTGTAAAGGTAATATTCATTGGTGTAAAATTGTCAATTAGACCTAAACAATTTGGACCAACGACCCTCATTCCATGTTTCCGTATTTTTTTGAATAATTTCTGCTCAAGCTTACTGCCTTCAGCCCCAATCTCTTTAAAACCCGCTGAAATTATTAAAACCGCCTTAATTTCCAAAGATGCTGCCTCATCAATCAAATCAAGAACAAACTGTGACGGAATGGACACTACAAGAAGATCTATAGGTTCCCCAATCTCCGAAAGGGTCTTATATGCTTTGAGACCTTGGACTTCCTTGTGTTTCAGATTTACTGGATAAATCTTGCCTTGATATCCACTTTTCAAAAGATTGTGGAGCAAACTGTATCCTACTTTTGAAGGGTTGTTGGATGCCCCAACTATTGCGACACTGCTTGGAGTAAAAAAATTCTGTAAAACCTCAAGATCTTGTACTAATTGCAATTTAACCATAATCTTCCAGCTTTTTGAGTTATAAAATAATATGAAAACTTACTGGATAATTGCAAAAAATTTTATTGGAAACGAAAAAAAGTAATTCAATATTATCTTTTTAATTTATTGTCCATTTTTCACCCTCGGTATTTCAATTTCTTCAGCTGATACGATTGTTATCCAATCCTTCCTGATTTATGGTGTAGGTTTTATTATATATGAAAACAACAATTTCAATGATATGAATCATTTTCAAAATTTGTCAATCATCAACTGAAAGTATAAATAATCCTATCCAAATAAAAAATTGTGTCTTCAACAAAAGAAAAACTCGAATTAATTTGGAAAAAAATACGGGAGGATTTTCTTGTTGTACTTTTCACAATGCTTCTGATGGTTACAATCAATTACATTGTGACCATGGGGTTGGGTTGGGGTAAAAGCATAGCAATCCTTCCTGCCATCAATCAAGATGGTGCATCTATCTATTGGTCAAATACTGCTCCTGATTCCGATGGTGACCAACTTCCCGATTTAGTCGAACTTACCCCCAAAGGAGAACCTGTGTTGGTGAATGGAAGGGAAGTCGGAAGGGGGACAGGTACCAACCCCCTAAAAGCTGATACGGACGGGGATTTCTTCCCTGACAATGCTGAAAACAAATTGGGTAGTAATCCAAACAGTTGGATTGACCCTGGTTGGGTTTGGATACTCTGGTTGATATTTCTTGGTATAGTAGTCTATAAAGTATATATTGAAAAACCTGATAGACTCAGGGAATATATAAAGAACGAAGAAATGATCTCAAAAGCTGTCTCTGGAAAAGGTGGGAAATTTGCCTATGGCGGCAGCTCAATCTTCAGCAAAAAAGCAGATGAACTGACTGAGGAAGAAAAGAAACAAATTCTAGAAAGTGACGCTCGCTTCCATGAGCTTACTGGTCTGCCTGAGGAAGAAGAAGAACCCATCAAACCATCATTCTGGAAACTTTATGGTAAGTCAATCATCCAAATCATAATAATAACAATTGTTGTATTGATCGGATGGGCAATCATTTCATGAGAAAGTTAAAATTCACTCCTCATCAATTAATCTTGTGGAGATACTTTTCGATAAGGGAATTGCTCTTTCATTGAATAATCAAAAACTGTATTTGGATCCCGAAACATCTAAAGTGCCAATTAAATCAAATTGCTTGGTATCCCACTCACATAGTGACCATTCGGCAGGCTTGGGAAGTGACGGTGCTTCATATTCAACGGCTCCAACCGAATCCCTCTTTAAATCCCTTCATCCCAAAAAATTACGAAATAACGTAACTCTTGATTTCAACTCCCCAATTGAAATTGGAGATTTTCAAGTTGAGCTTTTTCGTGCAGGTCATCTTTTGGGTGCCGCCCAAATTCTTGTAAGAACCAAAAACATGAATGTTTTCTTCACTGGTGATTTTTGTCCAGACAACCTTTTAACCGTAAACAAAGCGGAATTCCCAAAAGATGGCATTGACGTACTGATAATTGAAACAACTTATGGAAATCCCGTATTGTCATTTCCAGACCGCCAAAATGCCAGAATGGATTTACTGAATTGGGTAATCCAAAAAATTAGTAACAATGTTGTCCCTGTGATCAATGTGGCTCAATTAGGTGGTGCCCAAGAGCTTATAACTCTGTTTAATCAATTTCTAATGGATATTCCTGTTTATGTTCATCCAAGAATCTGCAAATTGAATTCTGTCTTTCAAAACCATGGTGTAAAATTGCAATATTCTTCTGTTGATCAATTTGGTGGGGGGGATATGGGGATCATACTTATCCCAAGAGGGGAAAAGACTCTACCTTCGGTTCTCAAAGAAAAAAAGATTGCTAGAGGAATGGTTACTGGTCAATCAATAAAATTCAGTTTCCGATCCTACGAATATACTGCTGCATTGACAACTCATGCCACCTATCATGAGCTAATAAAAACTGTCAAATTATTGTCGCCTCAATTAGTGGTGACAAGATATTCATATGAAGAAAAATTTGCAGAAACTGTTAAACAAACTCTCGGAATTCATGCAATTCCTTCCAAATTTTTGAAAAAAAAACAAGTCAACCTTTCAACTCTAGTCAATAAACCAAAAAACCTTTCTCTTCTAAATTTTTTAGATTAAGCTTTGATTCTCTTGATTGCATTTTCCAACTTGCTAAGGGTTGCAGGTTTTAAGATATATTCATCTACCTGAATTGTTTTCTTGACACTTGGACGTATTGGTTCACTGGAAATGATAATCAATTTTGTTCTTCTATTGTGTTTCTTGTCAAAATCATTGATGAATCTTGCTAAGGTCGTTCCATTTTGTTTAGGTAATACTTGGTCTATGGTGACCAATGTCGGGTTCAATTCCTCAAATTTTTCCATTGCCTCCTCTGCTGTTGCAACCATGTCAACTACTTCATGCCCCATCTCCAAAAAGTAACGTTTTAGTGCAAGTCTGTTTAAAGGTGAATCGTCCACGATTAATACTCTTTCCATTGCATATCTTTTTCTTTTTACCATTATTATGTATTTTGTAATTGCCTAGTATTAATCCCAATTTCCATTATCTCTTCAAATTCCATTCTAATGGTCTTTTATGAAATTTTTCGGACATATTCTGCGTGAAGCTTCAATGGCAACCCCATTGAACTTGATGCAATTTCTGCTGTGATTTCTTGGTTGGCATGATCTACCCTTGTAATCCTTGCCCTTGATCCCTTGAATGGTCCCTTAATGATCTCAACCAAATCCCCTTCCTGCAATCCTTCTATTGCAGGTCGTGGAACCAGAATATCTTCCAATTCTGATAAGTCTACGGGTTGATTTTTAATGGGTTTATTATTTACTCCTCTTATTGTGGAAGTTACCTTTTCAATACTTTGAATGTCTGGACCCTCTATGAATATATAGCCTTTAATGCCCTCTGTAACCATTACCGAATAAACTGTCCCTTCGTACTGTTCCAATGTACTTGCCTTTCGGTTGATTAGCTGTGCAATTGACTTTTCTTTTCCATTGCTTGCTCGAAAAATATAGACTGGCATTTGCAAACCTCATTTTCCAATGGCAAATGAAACAACAAGCTGAACGACAAATCCAATTAATCCTATAAAAATAACTCCTAATGCTGTAATCCTGCTTGTGATGATTAATTCTCTTCGTGATGGTCTTTTTGTAGACTGGAACAGCAATCGCTTTGAATTAATATAATATTTCATCACTGTTTGTGTAAATCCCATAATTTACTTTAATTCTATTATTGATATAAGATTTGTTATTAGTCTCTTCATTTTCTTTTGTAATGCCTTGATTTACAAATAATTAAAAAGTGTGCAAATGCCTGATAATTATGGAAGATTCAGTTGATCCTGCACTGGTGAATGACTTGAAGGAATTCTTGGTTGTAGGTGAACAAATCGAGTTTTTGGATACTTTCCATGAAACAAAGACTCTTAATCTTATCCTTTCATTGATACTTCTATTAAGCTTTGTTTATTCATTATTTCGCGCATTGGAAGACCTGTCCTTTTGGATCATTTTCACAATTATCACATTCACTTTCTTCTTGTACTATTCATCTCGAGTTAGGTTGAAAATGCTCTATGCCATTACAAAATTCCGGGTTATGAAAATCGAAATCAATCCTGTCAGGAGGTTAGTATTGGGTATTTGGAAATTCTCGAGATACAGCGACCTTCATTTCTCACATGCTGAAACTATTCAAATCGGGGTGACCCCATTCAACTCCCGAAGATTCTGGTTGTCAGGGCTTGCCTTGTCTGTTTCATGGTTCATTTTAAATGGTGAGGAAATATTTTCTTTTCTCCGAAGTGAATCTCCATTAATTCCTATGGCATTGGTTATCTTTCTATATGGGGTAGTTTCTCTTTTTTCAAGCCTCCCACTTGGAAGTGATCGGATATTGGTCAACAGTCTTTCTGGATATTCTATGACATTTCCCCTGAAAAAACTAAGGAAAGAGTTTATTGAACTTCTTGTGGATCGCAGTAGAACATTTCTCACTTATGGAGTTGATTAAGATTTTCCTGATTGGCAAAAAAAAGCAACATAAATATTATCCCATTTTGGCATTCAATGAATTCAAGGACGAATTTTTAGACCAAGGTGTCGGAATTTCTAGATCTGATATTTATTGGAAGGGATTGGCTTCAGTTGCTCTTTTTTCCATTGTTTCATTTCAAGGTCTTCCATTGTTGTTTTCTACTATTGGCATGATCATCTTATACTTGACTGATTATCACATCGCCTCTTTCACTTTTACGCGAAAGAGAATCATAATCGAGAAAAAGAAACAAAAAAGCAGAAGGAAAAAGCTTGCTGTATTTTTTTTACTTATTAGTGGTTTTTCTATTATTTATCCTTTAAACATAGAAATGCAAATTAACATCATGACATTTCTAATACCTCCATTGTATCCTGCCCTGCTTTTTTACCTAGTTGCTGTTTTTTATCCTTCCATCCTTCCAATCCTGCCCGCGATTGGTCTTTTTCTCTTTTCTATTACCACATTTTGGATACTATGGTTTGCATATAGGGATGAGCATGAAATTACAAGCATGCCTTCATCCCATCTGAAAGCTATTTTATTGTCACGAACTCATGGATTAAACAAAAAAGGATATTTTGTAATTCTCTTGGTAATGATGCTTCAATTAATCATGAATATTCTCATAAAATATACCGTAACCCCTGTCTTTAACTTAATTGCTTTTTTCCTGTTTCCATTGACCATTTTTGTTGTTGCCAGGTTCAGAAATGAGGAGAAATATGCTCTAGTAATATACAATAAGAAGGGCATGCCGATTTCTACTGAAATAATATTTGAAAAAAGTAATTTAAGCAGGGTGAAAAAGGCATTTTCATATTATCTAAATTATCCCCCCTCTTACGATGAAACTTTTCCAAAATCCATTATTGATTCCACTTATTTCTCAAAATTTCCAACTGGAAAGTTCTATATACAAAAAAAATTCTACAAGAAAAGTTTCCTCATCAGTAGATCACTCTCTATTCTCTTATTTATCATTGTTATCCTGATCGATATTTCAAGGGGAGATACCCTTTTTTCTTTTTTCATATTCTTTATTGCGACCATTGGTGTCTTTTATGTTTCCAATTTTCTCATGACCAAATTGGTCTATAATCTAACCAACACTGAAGATACTCATTATTTGCTGTTTTCAGATTATTTGGTTGCTTTTATCTCACAAAACAAGATTTTTTTGGTTACTCTTGCATCATTGGGAGGAATGGAAATCGTCAAACAATTCAACACCAATTTATATGAATTCAATAATTTAGGGGGAAAGAAAATAAATTGGAAATTACTGGTTGCCTATGTTCTTGGTCTCCTGTTTTTCGGGTTGATAAGCCAATTTGTAAGATTTGGATTCATCAGCCTCTATGGACTGATGAAAATCACCTCTTATTTCTTTACTCTTATCCTTCAAAAATCATTTAATTTTATATTGAATCATCGTTTCATAATTCTTTATTTCATTGCTCTATTCTGGCTTGCACTTACTTTAGTTTTGCCTCGTATAATGTTGCTGATCAGGTCTGATTTGATTATCCATACATTACCCAAATCAGATTTTGAATTTCAATCTGATGAATTGTCAGGATCAATTTTCATAAACAACATTCTTACTTCATTCAAAATGGGGTCTATGAACACGCAAAATAACCGCCCTGTAGCGGTTCATGCAACGATTGAACTGAAAAACATCAGTGATAAACCTCTGACCCTATTTATTGGAGCCCATGAAAAACAATTCAGTTTAATGCCAAATGAACTCAAACGATGCAGAATAAAATCTATTGTAAAGGGGTTGGATATTACCATTCATATTTCCTCTGACGTTTTCCAAACAACTTCCCTGCATTTCAAAAAAAAGGGGGGAATTGTTTCCGTCGAGAATTTCTTAAAGGCAAAACTTCTGAACTATGTGATCAGACTCTAATGACATATGATGTTATCCAAACACTTTAAGGAACATATGAAATATATTACATAATGATCAATCTGGGATCTGTTGACGTTTTCGTCACAATTACCCCTGCTGCACGGAAGGAACTTAAAAGACAGCTTGAATTGGCAAAAGACAGAGATTTGGCTGTACGGATTTTTGTCATGCTGGATCGGTTTGCTGGATTTGCTTTTGATCTCGAATTTTCCAAGCCAACAACAAATGATTATCAGGCAAAAGTAGATGATATCCCAATTGTCGTCGATAAAAGCTTTCTTGAATATGTTAAGGGAATGGAAATCGATTATGATCCCGAAACCCATGAATTTTCTTTAGTCAATAAAAAACCAGCCTATAATTGTGTTCCAGGTTCAAAATTTGAATGTCCTTCCTGCAATTTATACTTGGAAGCAAATTCATAGTCAATAAAAAAATATCGATTAATATATTAAGGAACAGTTGTAGTTAAGCTTAGGAGAGAAAAATGAGTAAAGCAGTGCAAGAAGTTTTCGCACCAGTCCCTCCCCATAATGATTTTCCAAAAATGGAGGAAAAGATCCTTGAATATTGGAAAAAGAACAAAACCTTCCAAAAAATTCAGGAATTAAGAGCAAAAGAATCAAAAGGGATCTGGACTTGGTTGGAGGGACCTCCAACAGCCAACGGTCTTCCGCATGCGGGTCATGCCCTGACTCGAACCCTAAAGGATATCATGCTACGTTTCAGAACAATGCAGGGATATTGGGTTCGACCAAGAATTGGTGGATGGGATTGTCATGGGTTGCCAGTTGAACTTGAAGTTGAAAAACAGATGGGCTTCAAAAACAAGCAAGATATAGAAAACTTCGGAATTGAAAAATTCAACAAGCTCTGCAAGGAAAGTGTTCTCAAATACGAAAAAGAATGGCGAGAAATGACTGAGCGTGTTGGATTTTGGCTTGATCTTGACCATCCTTATATCACCATGGCCGATACTTATATTGAAAGCGTTTGGTGGTCTCTAAAGACTCTATTTGAGAAAGGTCTTCTCTATAAGGGTGTTCGTGTGGCTCCACTTTGTACCCGGTGTGGAACAACACTTTCCAGCCATGAACTGTCTCAAGGATATAAGGAAGTCAAGGATCCCGCTATCTTCATAAAATTCGAAGCGGACGATCCTGAACTCGAAGACGTCAAGTTCTTGGCTTGGACAACCACCCCTTGGACTCTTCTCTCCAATGTTATGCTGTCCGTTCATCCTGATGTCGACTATGTAGTTGTAGAACATGAAGGTGAAAAGCTACTTCTCGCAGAACCATTGGTTGAGAAAGTTTTGAAGGTTAAAAAGAAACCCTTGAAAAAATTCAAGGGAAAAGAGCTTGAATTCAAAAAATACAAACCACTTTTCCCCTATTTCAAGGATATCGGTGGAAATTCATTTATTGTCACAGTTGCTGATTATGTCACTACAGAGGACGGTACTGGAATTGTGCACTCCGCTCCTGCATTTGGTGCTGATGATGCGGAAACTGGTAGGAGATACAATGCCCCCATAATTCAATGCGTTGGGTTGGATGGGAAATTTACTGAAGATGTCCCTCCTCTCGCGGGCATGTGGGTCAAAGATGCAGACAATAAAATCATCAAAATGCTCAAAGAAGAAGGCAAGCTCTTCAGAAAGGACGCATATGTTCACCAATATCCCCACTGCTGGAGATGTGATACACCTCTGCTCTATTATGGAACAGAATCTTGGTTTATTCAGATGTCAAAGCTCCGGGATCAACTTGTTGCTAATAATCAAGGAGTTGCTTGGCAACCAAAATATATCAAGGATGGACGCTTCGGAAACTTTCTTGAAAATGTCGTTGATTGGAACCTCTCTAGGTCACGATATTGGGGTACTCCTCTTCCAATCTGGGTCTGTGATGACTGTGGACACTCTGTGGCAATTGGCAGTATTGCTGAACTAAAAGAAAAAGCAGGGAATCTCCCGGAAAACTTTGAGCTTCATAGACCATACGTGGACGAAGTCAAATGGAAATGTGAAAAATGCAACAAGGGTACTATGATTCGTGAGGAGTATGTGATTGACTGTTGGTATGACTCAGGATCGGCTCCTTTTGCCCAATATCATTATCCATTTGAGAAACAGGATGAATTTGAACAGGATTTCCCCTTTGATTGGATTACTGAAGCGATTGACCAAACTAGGGGCTGGTTTTACACTCTCATGGCCGTAAACACTGCCTTATTCAACAAATCCCCCTATAAATCCGTTCTTTGCATGAACCATATTGTCGATGAACATGGTCGGAAAATGTCTAAAAGCAAAGGCAATACAATCAATACAAAAGACCTCTTCAAAGCTGTTGGCGCTGATTCAACAAGGTGGTACCTGAGCAAGAGCCCTGCATGGAACCAAACACGTTTCAGTATCAAACTTGTGGAAGAGGCCCAACGCAAAATGCTTAACACCCTCTGGAATGTTTACAGTTTCTTTGTCACCAATATCAATGTGGATGGTTATGTTCCTAATTCAGATCCTGTTGATTATTCAGAACGACCTGAAATTGATCAATGGCTTCTTTCTAGGTTACAGAATCTTACCAAGACTGTTGCCAAGGGTGTTGACGAGATGACTTTCCATGTCTCTGTAAATGCTCTTGACTATTTCATCATTGAAGAGTTGAGTAATTGGTATGTTAGAAGGTCTCGAAGAAGATTCTATACCGATAAGCTTGATGCTGACAAAAGGTCTGCATATGATACCCTTTATGAATGCTTAACAACCTTGACAAGACTTTTGGCTCCCTTTACTCCATTTTTGGCTGAGGAACTCTTCCTTAACCTTGAAGGGTCACGTCAAAACAATGGAATCAAGTCTGTCCATTCAGAACTTTTCCCAGAAGCAAAAGAAGAATTGATCAACGTTACGCTTGAAGAAAAGATGGGCTGGGCATTGAATGCCGTAATCGCTGGAAGGTCTGCACGTTCCGCCGCCAATATTAAACTTAGACAGCCTCTCAAGGAATTAATCATCTCCGTGAATGACAAAGCCCCTGATTTTACCGACCTTCTCCCAGTCATCGCTGAAGAATTGAACGTCAAGGATGTAAGATTAACAAAAGAAAATGAATCCATGGTTGAATACAAAATCCTTCCCAATTTAAAGGTTCTCGCCCCCAAAGTGAAGGGTGAAATCACAAAAATCAAGGATTATCTCTCAAACATGCCATTAAATGAGGCCAAAAAATTTGTGACAACCATGAAAGGCAAGGGTAAGGCTTCCGTGACCATTGACGGTAAGACTTGGGAGTTTACTGAAGATGAGGTAAAAGTTAGCGAGATCGCTCCCGAAGGATATTCAATGGGCTCTTCAAAAGGTGTTGACGTATTTGTCTCCACTGAAATTACCCCTGAATTAAAATCTGAGGGGTTGGCGAGAGAATTGATTCGCCGATACCAAGAAATGAGAAAAACCGCAGACCTTGCATTTACAGACCGTATAGCGTTGGGTATCAGAACCAAAGATGAAACCATTCTTGGTGCATTTGAAAAATTCAAGAAATATATAATGGGTGAAACTCAGGCAGATAAGGTCATGAAACAATTCAGGGGCGGATATAAACATGAATGGGACATTAATGGTTCCAAAGTTACACTTTTCATCAAGAAGTTGAATGTTTAAATCATGCATTAACCATTGAGTACAAGAACCCTTAAAATTATTGTTCTTATTTTTATCTTGTGTCAAATGGAAAACAAGTGTCGCTTGTTAACCTAATACATGATTCTCTCTTTGGGCAAACAACAGAGTATTGGATGCAAAGCCTTTCAGTAACTATCTGGTTATTTGGGGGATTGCTTGACGATCCTTACATTTATCTCATTGGAATATTGTCATCCGTTTTTTTCTATCTGCTTTCAATTTTTCAAGAAATTAGAAGAAACGGCACATTGGATGCTATTCCCTATGGCATAACATCAAAACTTCTTTTTGGTAGTTTAGCATACTTGTTTTATTTTAAATGGGGAAATCAAGGACCTCCACAAATAACCGCTTTTTCAATTTCCATCGATGTAAATTATATTTCAATTGTTGTTTTAGCTTCATTGTTCATAGTTTGGGTTATTGGTCGGTCGTTTGATACAAGAAAATGGCTGTCAAAACTTGATCTCACAAGTTATTTTCTACTGACTATTTCTGGAATTTTTAAGCTATTTCTTCTTATTTTTGCAGTGAGAATTTATCTCGGATTTAATTTTCCCTATTCATTTTACGAAATGGTATTTGCATCCGCACTTTTAGACCCAATAATTGTTTACTTCTTCCATAAACGTAATTTTACCCTTTCCAGTTTTGAATTGGCAGTTTCCGATAAAAAGTTCCCTGCAAACGCTTCTCTCAATTCTTGCATTATGAATATTTTTTATCTTTCTCTTGGAATATATTGGGGAGAGGATTACATTGAAGAGGCAAAACTTATCCGCGCAATTCTTATCATGTTTCTCTTGTTCTTTTTTACCCAAGGTCGTTCTTCCCTCCAAAAGTTTGCAAAAAACCCTTTGCAATTCTCTCCTATTGGGGACATTTTGGAAGAAACTCCTGAATTGCTTTCAAGAATCAATCCAGACAACACTCCTGCATATATTGTTGCAAGTAATGAACGTATTGGGTTAAATTCAGACCTTTCAATTGATCTTCCAAAGAATTCTCTAATTATTCCATTGAAGGAAACAAAAGGCAAGATTGAAGTTGCAGTTATTGGCTCTTTAAAAGGGATAGATAACAAACACGGTCTTCCTTCTGTTGAAAATCTGGAAGGAATTACCCTCACTCTTTTTCCGAAAAAGACATTCAAAACCATTGTTTCAAAATCTGACATTTCAACTCTTTCCAAGATTGACTTTGATGCCTTGGGTCTTCCAAATCTAGAAAGTATCCAAAATCTGCTTCAGATGCAAACCTCCAAAATAAAGAACTGGACTGATCAAGTAACTACAGATCTGACAAAATTTAATCCTGGAAATCTATCAATTCACACAGAAAATGGATTTACAAACGTGAACCTTGGGCTAATTCAGGTTCTAGAGCATGAAGGGGATGGTGCTCTGCCTGGATTTACAAGATTCAAAATGCCTGGTATTCGTGTTCTTGAAACAGAACAAGGAACCATTGTTAAGTTGTTTGGATATGACATTTTTGATCATCCCGATTTTTCATTTGTAAACCTTCCAGGGATTACGGTAATTGACTTTGAAGGAAAAGGGACCGTTGCCAAAATTTTTGGAATCAAGGTAGGTGATAATCTCAATCCCGAAAAAATTGACGAACTAAAAAATCTCTCTCTTTCCCTTATTGCCCAATTTGAAAAACAATTTGACAGCGGCATAGGCAGACTTCTTTCAAGAAAGAAAAGCCTCCCTCTCTTCAATATCTCCTTCGCGGGTGAATTCCGTCCATTATTCGCATCTCCTTCAAATGAGCAAATTGTTATGGCCTTGCCTCCTGATCATGCAATGCAAATGGAAAAATCAAACAATGAACCTCCTCTATTAACCAGTCCTGATTATGAAATAATTGATGAGGAGCCTGAGACATAATCTTTTATTATTTTTTGAAACGATTATTCATTTTTCTTGAGGTCAACATCAAGCCAAGAAACATCCGATTTTGGATTTATGGTCAACATCAGTGTTTTCAAGAGCAATGCCTCTTCTTCTGTCAAAATGTTGTCCCTCATTGCTGTGAAATAGCTGTCTGAATACATTTTTTCTTCCAAATCCAGTAACTCATTTCTTTCTTCAGGCGTAATGATATTGTCTTCAACTGCTTTGTCAAATACAGATTCATATACTTCCAAGGATTCTGTCACTGCATCAATAATTGCTTTTTCATCTTCTGTAACAACACCGTCCTCTTTTGCCTTTTCCCATAATTTATTGAGCGCTTGGCGTATCAGTTCAAGTCTTTTTTGCGCTTTTTCCACAGATATTGGTTAGTTTATACTTATTTACTATTTCCCATTGAATGATAGTCTATTAACAAAGTTTATTTATCTTAAAATGCAATTTACAATTGACTCTCTACCAATAGAGAGGTGACAAATTGACTATTTCCCCTAAGCTCTCTGTCCCTGTTATCCGGGCAATGAAACCTTCAGATGCAGTTGCAGTTGCGGAACTCGCATTCAAATCAATGAACCCTGTAATTACAAGTGCCTTTAAAGACAAAAAAGAAGAAGGGATTAAACTTCTTGCCCAGCATTATCGCAAAAATCCCGAAAACATTTTCGTGTTGACAGAGGGTTTGGACATTATTGGTGCAATTAAGATTGTCCTACAAAACAATAAGGATTCAATATCAATAGGCTTTCGAGAACTTATCAAGCATTTGGGACTACTCAAAGGCATTCGTGCGGGTTTACTCTTGGCACCATGGGATGAATATGCTCCCAAAACCCATGAGGCATTTGTTGAATTCCTTAATGTTGATCCTGAATGGCTTAACTCAGGTGCGGTTGATTTGTTATTGGATAAATGCAAAGCAATTGCTCAGGAGCATTCCAAGAAATTCCTTAGCATTTTTACGGAAAGCCAAGACTTCCGTACTTTGGGAAGGTTTGAAAAATGGGGTTTCTCCGATTATAAAAAATCCACTTCATTTTTGGCAAAACTGTTGGGTGGTCCATACAAATGGAGAAAATTGGTGGCTCCTGTCAGCAACGATCCAATTACCATAAAAGAAATGGTTCTTCAGAAGGTTCAAATTGTAAAGCAACTCTGGGTTGATCGAAAAGAAGAATTCATTTTCGCAACAAAATTGGCCACAGGTTTGACCGCAGTCCCAATCATTGCAGGAAGCTTTGCATATTACCGTGGCTATTATTTAGCGGCTTATGGGTGGGTCTTGGTTGTATTGGCGCATCTGATTGGAGTTGCCATGGTCTATAAGGAAATTGAATTCGGTCGAATTGCCCTATCAACCGCAGTTGTCCTCGAAAGTGGAAATATGGTTCTTCGTGCCTTGGCAACTTTGTCATGGACTGATCGCACATGGTTGCTTATTTTGGCTTCAATAAATCTCTATATTGCCTATGTAATGCTATTCAGCCAAACTTATCAAAATGATATGAGAGAGACAGCTCCTCTTGAAAAACCCAAACCGATTGAGAATTTCTGGAAATAATTTATCAATCCAAAAGGTACTTCTTAATCCTTCGTTCCAGAAAATCTGGTTCATCATGCATAAGCCCAATAACTCCTGAAATATTCAATATAGTGTTTATCGAACTGTATGGAAGTTTGGCCACCTGATTCAATTCCTCTTCAGTTAAACTATTCAGTTGCGTCTGAAAGGTTTTCATAATTGCTGATTCCAAAGAATTCATGAACTTTGCAAAATTTATCCGTGTGTTTTCCACAGGGTAGATAGACTTAAGTAAACTCAGTAATGCAATTCCCTTTTGTGAATCCTGATGAATTCCATCATCTCTGCAAGCAATGCAATTTTCATCACATAATTTGTCCTTGAAATCCTCGTCCTCTTTTCTTTGGATGAAAAAAACTTTGGCAGTTCTCCCCCAAATTTTTTCTGTTGCAGTTTGACCCTTGATCACCCTTTGACCAACTTCGTCAATCAGTCCACCATTTTTCAATTCTCTCAGATATCTATAAATTGTCTTTTCTGATTTCGCTTTTGTCCTTGACCCCGCATATGTAGAATACAATTCTGTAATTTCCTTGACTGTGAAACTACCATGTCTCAGTAACGCTAAAATGGGATACAAATCGTTCCTAAGCATTAAGTTTATCTTTTCAGGGTCTGAAATGAATTCTATGGTTTTTGGCTGGGTATGGATAATATCGAAAAACTCTTGTTCGTCTTCTTCCAATTCGTTCTTCTCATCACTAAAATTATCTTTATCCATGATTTAAATTAAATAAACCTCATTTTATATCTTTTCTAAAATTCTAATCTCTTGAGTGAAAAGTGAAGGAATAAAATTTATCCTTTTGTCTATCGTATTCTCAAAAAAATTGATTTGCATATACATGCTTAGAAA
>WAKA01000181.1 GCA_015523565.1 Candidatus Heimdallarchaeota archaeon
GTATATAATTAATTGCTTAGGTATAAAGGATTGACCCCGCAAAACGTGCTCATTTATTTTTTGAAGGCAAGAAAGCCCGTTTGGAGAATGCTGAAACAAGAATGGGCAAAAGAAAGAAATTCGAATTTTTCGATCAGAAACAGCAAAAATTTCAATCATTTGCCCGAAAAAAACCCAATTCGGTTGCACGAAATGCCAAGAATGCAGAATATATGTACGAGATTTTTGAATTTTGAACTTTGGCTTTTTTTTTGGGAAAGTATGTGTTTTGTACTGCAATCAAAGAGAATCACTTAATTAGGGATTAAGAGGAAATGTGATTGAGCAGTGCCAATGGCACTTAAAGAAGGTTGATTATCATGCCTATCGACGAAGATTTTAAAGAAAAACTATCTGTAGCAGCACAGCACCCTGAATTTGGCTATGATATTTGGGGAGAATACAACCCACCCGAAAAGTTGGGAATTCATGGATCAAGGGTGGCTGTTGACTTTGACATCTGCATTGGTGATGGTGCTTGCGTGGATGTTTGCCCAGAAGAAGTGTTTGAATGGGTAGAGTATCCAGGTCACCCCGCATCCACAAAGAAAGCGGCACCTGCAAGAGAGGCAGACTGCATTGAATGCCTTGCTTGTGAAGACGATTGTCCCGTTGTTGCAATTAAGATATTTCCAGAATAAAATCTATTGGATGGAATTTAGGAAACGTAAAGACACACTATTTTTTAGGGAATTAGGTCGAACTTTGCGTACTTTTTCAATACTTTCTGATATGGACAGAGCATGTGCTTTAGCCAAATAATATGCCAAAAATACACCAGTTCTTTCTTGACCAAATTGACAATGAACAACTGCCTTCTTTCCACTTTTTTTCAATTCCCTCATTTTTGAAACAAAAAAATCCAGTTGATCTTGTGTAGGAATGAAAGACACTGGGAGATGGATAATCTCCAAAGGGAGTTTATACTTAGATGCCAACTTTTCTGCGGCGGTAAGGTCGGGAGTCAGAACAAAGACGTGAGAAATTCCGTTTCTGACAAACTCCTTAAGGTCTTCAATTTCGTAGGGGGCATCGGAGCCAGCGAGTTCATCGCAGACGAAAGAGAAATTTGTAAGGGTCACAATCCACGATAAATGCCATCTGCTTTAAGGAAATCTACAGAACCTCATAATATGTGTCAAGTTTTTCCTTAAGGAGATCAATAAGTGCCTTTTCCTCATCCGTTATTTTTCCGTCCCTCATTGCCACCTTGACACTATTGTCAATAATACGTTTCAAGGCTTCTTTCTTCCATTCTTTTGGCAATAGATCGGGGTTCGACGCTTTGACATTCATGATTTCTTTTTCAAGGTCACGGACATCTAGTTGGATTTGATGGATGACTTCGGCTTCATCCCTTGAAATGTAGCCATCTTCTTGAGCTTTCTTGACCAAGTCAACCAACAGATGTTTCATGTTGTATGGAATTTTCTCACGAGGCATTACAATACCATCTTGCATATCTCAATGAAAAATATTCTTCTTTGTCAGATGGATTTTTACCAAACTTCGTTCAGTTCATTGTTCGAACAAATAAATAAGTTATAAAATCCCAATAAGAATCGTAGAAGTGGTAAGAATGGACAAAAAAGAGTTGAAGAAGATCTTCACCCCAGAACAGTACAAGGTAAAATTATTTGATGAAATGGGGCATGAAAGACGCCAATGCATAAAATGTGGAAAATATTTTTGGTCAATTGATGCAGACAGGAAAGTTTGTGGAGATACAGTCTGTGAAGGTGGTTACAAGTTCATTGGCAAAAAAGGAAAAAATTGGGATTTTCATGAAACAATCAAGCGCTTGACTGATTTTTTCAAAAGAAATGGACATGAGGTCATTGACAGCTATCCAA
Organism: Candidatus Heimdallarchaeota archaeon; assembly: GCA_015523565.1. Taxonomy (GTDB): domain Archaea; phylum Asgardarchaeota; class Heimdallarchaeia; order Heimdallarchaeales; family Kariarchaeaceae; genus WAKA01. The sequence continues at coordinate 1,893 of WAKA01000181.1, forward strand.
TTGTGGCAAGATGGAGAGCAGACCTTGACTTTACCATTGCAAGCATCGCAACTCTTCAACCGTGGGTGACAAACGGCACAGTGGAACCACCTGCAAATCCACTTGTAATTGCTCAACCTTGCTTAAGATTTGGTGGGGAATTCAATGATTTAGATAACATAGGCAGGACTGGAAGACACCTCTCGTCATTTGTGATGTTTGGACAGCACGCATTCAATAGCAAAAAACTAACAAATGGGTACTGGATGGACAGATGCATAGAGCTCAATTTCAATTTCCTCAACAAGGAACTGGGATTGAAACCAGAAGAAATAACCTATGTGGAAGACATTTGGGCAGGAGGCGGGAATTTTGGACCAAATCTGGAGAGTATGGCGCTAGGGGCTGAAATTGTCAATTCTGTTTTTATGCAATATGAGTTGACAAAAAATGGATACCGTGATATGGACATTAAGGTAATTGATGTGGGTTGGGGTGCTGAAAGAGTCAGTTGGTTTTCACAAGGGACACCAACCATCTATGAAGCAACATTTGGACCTGTATTTGATTATTTGGTTAAACAGACAGGATTGAAGATTGACCATGATCTGCTCAACAAATATTCAACACAGGCAGGATTGTTGAACATAGATGATGTGAAAGATGTCAAATCGGCAAGGAGTGGAATTGCAAAAAATTTGGGTATGACGCTTGATGAATTAAATGAACGACTCGGACCCTTAGAAGGTCTTTATGCAATAGGCGACCATACAAGAACTGTAGCCTTTGCATTTGCAGATGGCGCAATCCCAAGCAATGTGGGAGGCGGATATAACCTAAGAGTGGTACTGAGGAGAGTTTTCAACATAAATGAGTTGTATGGGTTTGGTTTGGACATTACAGAGGTGATACAGAAGCAGATAGATTACGTGTCGAAATCATATCCCAGATTGAAGAATGTCAGGGATTATGTTGGAACCCTAGTAGATTTAGAATATGACAGATTGCAAACAACAATCAAGAAAGGAAAAAGTTATGTCAAAAGGTTGCTTAAATCAAAAAGCAGGATAGACGAGAAAAAGCTTATTGAACTATACCAAAGTCATGGAATGCCTCCTGAGACAGTCCAGACAATTGCAAAGGAAGAGGGCAAAAACGTGGAAATTCCACAAGATTTCTATAGCAAGGTTGGAGAATTGCAAACAAAGAAAGAAGAGCATGAGGAGGAAGTGCCTTTTAATCTTGATGAATTAAAGGGCATAGAGACCTATGCAGAATATTATGAAATCCCATACAAATATGAAAGTGAAGGAAAGGTCATCAAGAAGTTGGATGACTTACATTTTGTTCTAGACAAGACCATAATTTATCCAATAGGCGGTGGACAGCATGAGGATCATGCAACCATAAAAGTAGGGAGATCCAAGGGAAGGGTGATAGATTCAAGAAAATATGGGAAAGCGATTGTCCATACCTTAGAAAAACCAATGCCAGCGCTTAAGGAGGGCAAGAAAGTCAAGATCATTCTTGACAAGGAAAGAAGACTCATCTTGATGAGGCATCATTCTGCAGTTCACATTGTGGGAGGTGCCGCAAGACATGTTTTGGGACCACACGTATGGCAGACAGGGACAGACAAGTCTGTTGAAAAAGCAAGACTTGATATCACACATTGGGACAACATTTCATTGGAAGAGTTGGAGAAGATAGAAAGGGTTGCCAACGACATTGTCATGGCAAATCTGTATGTACCGAAGCATGTCATGAAAAGAACTGATGCTGAACAGAAATATGGGTTCACCATCTATCAGGGACCAGTCATACCGGGAAGAAACCTGAGGATTGTTGAAATCCCCAATTTTGATATTGAAGCATGTGGTGGAACCCATGTTGAAAGGACTGGAGAAGTTGGATTTATTAGATTGCTTGGAACAGAAAAAATACAGGATGGGGTAATCAGAATTAATTTGACAGCAGGAACAAGGGCGGTCGAAACGGTAGAGCATGAGTTCAGGGTCATGAAAGAGGCGGCAGAGGTTTTCAAAGTCAATCCAGAACAACTTCCAGCTACAGCCAAACGTTTCTGGAATGAATGGAAGGAGCAAAGGAAGAAAATAGAGCAACTCACCAATGAATTGGCAGAAGCAAAAATCCCAATTGCCATTTCCAATGCCAAAGATTTGCAAATCTCTTCAGGTAAGATCAAATTAATTGCAATGAGACAGGATGGGGATATTCAAAATCTGATTAAACTAGCGGACAAAATTGCCTCAGAAACAGCCAATGCAAATTATCTAGTCGTAATAATGGGAAGCCATCAGGGAAGAGCCCAAATTGTTGTCGCCAGATCAAAAGGCACGAAATATGAGATAAGCAAAATAGTTCGTGCAATTGGAAAACTGATAGGTGGTGGGGGTGGAGGCAAGGGGGATGTTGTTTCAGGAGGCGGAAGTAAACCAGAAAACATTCCAGAAGCATTCAAACAGATTGAAGACATAATTAAGAAGAATCTCTGAAGAGAATTTTCTAGAATAGTTAAGAATTCAGGTATTTAGAGTAGTGCTTTAAAATGCAAAGCATTACTTTCATTTGTTTTCAACCACTGTACAGGATGTGTTCAAAATAGGATTACTTTTAGAATATGAAGGAAAACAACTTTTCAAAAAATATAAGATACCAGTAGTGAATTCGATGCTGGTAACAAATGAGGAAGAGGCAAAAAAGGCATCGGAAACACTTGGTCTTCCTGTTGCCGTCAAGGCACAGGTGCTTTCAGGAAGGCGAGGGAAAAGGGGACTAATCAAGATTGCCAAGACTCCTGAAGAGGTCATTGAATATTCCAAACAAATCCTCTCAATGGAGTCAGATGGTAGACCCGTGACCCACTTATTGATAGAGGAGGGAGCAGATATTGAGAAGGAATTCTTTATTTCGATGATTTTCGACCCAGAAACGTATGATCAGTTAGTTCTCTTCAGTACAGAAGGAGGGGTTGATATTGAGGAATTGGCAAACGAGAGACCAGAAGCGATTGAAAGGATAACCCTGCCATTCAATACCGAGATTTATTCGTTCCATTTTATTGATGCATTGAAAAGAAGAGGCTTGGAAGGAAAAGTATTGACTCAAACGGCAAATATCATGGCAACATTGGCAAAAATGATGTATACAGAAGACCTAACCCTTGCAGAAATCAATCCCCTTGTAGTGACCAAGTCAGGAGAAGTCATTGCCTTGGATTCGAAAGTGGGTACAGATGATGATGCAATATTCAGGCATCCAGAAAGAAAAGAATACCTTTCTGAAAAACTAAGGTATACAAAAGAAGAAAAAGAAGCAAAAGAAAAAGGCTTGGCCTATGTTGATTTAGGAGGAGATATCGGAATGCTTTCGTGCGGTGCAGGTATGGGAATGGCAACCGCAGATTTGATTGAATACTTCGGAGGATCCCCTAGAAACTTCTTGGATGTTGGAGGTGGTGCTTCCCCTGAAAAGGTTGAAGAGGCATTGAGAATCATGACATCCGTGCCAGGTCTCAAATCAATACTCATCAATGCCTTTGGAGGAATAACACGACTTGATGATGTCGCAAAGGGAATAATTGAGGCCAAGAAAAAATATAATATCAATATCCCAATAGTCATACGTTTTTCAGGGACAAACCAAGAGGAAGGAGTCAGGATTTTGAAGGAACATGGTTTGGACGCGTATTTGGATATGGAACCAGCCATAGAAAAGGCTGTCGAGCTTGCAAAGAAGGAGGAAGCGTAATGGCAATATTGTTAAACAAGGATACAAAAGTTATAGTCCAAGGAATTACAGGATACCAAGGGAGATTCCATGCAAATAAAATGCGGGAATATGGAACCCAAGTCGTGGGAGGTGTAAGGCCTGGCAAGGGAGGTCAAGAAGTCGATGGTATACCCGTCTTTGATAGTGTAAAGGAAGCAATGGAAAAAACTGGTGCAACAGCCTCAGTCATTTTTATCCCAGCATCAGGAACAAAATCAGCTGTTTATGAGGCTGTTGAGGCAGGAATTGAATTACTGGTCGTCATTACTGAAGGCGTTCCGAAGCTTGATGCAATAGCGTCTGTCAAGAAAAGCAAGGCAAATAATGTTGTCATGATCGGACCAAACTGCCCAGGATTAATCACCCCTGGAGAGGCAAAAATCGGGATCATTCCAGGGAACATTGTTTCAAAAGGAAATGTGGGAGTTGTCTCAAGATCAGGCACATTGACATATGAGGTTCTTGCCCAATTGACAAAAGCTGGAATGGGACAGTCCACATGTGTAGGAATTGGAGGTGACCCATTCAAAGGATCGAACTTTATCGACATTCTTGAGAAATTCGAGAATGACCCTGCCACTGAGAAAATTGTCATGATTGGGGAAATCGGAGGAAACGCTGAAGAGAAGGCGGCGGAATACATTAAAGAACATGTCACAAAACCAGTCGTCGGATTTATTGCAGGTAAGACAGCAAAAGAAGGTAAGACAATGGGACATGCAGGTGCTATCGTTCAAGGGAATGTGGGGACGGCAGAAGGTAAAATCAAGGCATTGCGTAATGCAGGAGTCAAAGTGGCAGACAAACTTTCAGATATACCAAAACTTCTTAGTGAATAATCCATTCAAAGTCAAATGAAATTATCAACGTGCATACCATCATATCAATCATAGGATTATGTGGAAAATTCGTCTATAAGAAAAAATTGCTATAAAGAATATTCCATTTTTTGGATGTCCGAAATAAAATGTTCGAAATTAATTACAGCAAATATAGTGAATAAAGGCGGTAAGATAAGCAACAGCTATCATTTACTTTATATAGGAACAGACCATACATTATTTGTAATTCGAACAACATTATTCGGGTTACCGAAAACATAGGTGAAAACACAAATGGTTACAATATCACTTGCTTCGTTCATCCTAGTATTGAGAGAGACAATTGAGGCCGCGTTGATTGTCAGCATTCTGCTGGCATACCTTGACAAAACCAATAGTCAAAAGTTCAAGAGAGATGTTTGGATTGGAACAATTGCAGCAACCATTATTTCGATCATTGGTGCACTTGCATTCACAAACATTCTTGGAGGTTTTGAAGGGGATGCTGAAAAATTATTTGAAGGGACAGTAATGGTCATCGCCGCGGGGGTATTGTCATGGATGATAATATGGATGTTGAAAAATGGAAGGATGATCAAATATGAGCTTCAGTCGAAAGTCGATTTGGCTTTAAATGAAGACAAGAAATTTGCAATATTTACATTGGCATTTATTGCAGTCTTAAGGGAGGGAATTGAAACTGTCCTTTTCATTGGTGGAATTGCATCTAATGAAGACCCTACAAGTGTTTTAATATCATCTCTGTTCGGTGCCTTATCAGCAGTTGCCATTGCGGTAATGCTTTTCAGGGGCATTATCAATTTGAACCTCAAAAAATTCTTTAACACAACAAGTGCAATCCTGATGGTATTTGCAGCAGGATTATTTACACAAGGAGTGCATGAGTTTCAAGAATTGGGATGGTTTGGACCAGAGGAATCCTTCCTCAACACAAGCCTGTTTGTTCTTCCCCTTAGTGATGGAGAAGGAGTCTTGGGACCGCTTCTTAGAGCCTTGGTTGGCTATCAAGACAAACCCACTCCTTTGGAAATTATGGCTTATGCATTTTATTGGATTGCAATAATATTCGTGTATTTCAGAATTAGAGCAAATTTCGAAAAACAATATGCAAGGATTGCCACAACTGCATAAAAGAAATAACTGTGTAATTGTGAAATAACTGAAGAGTAAAAAAAATGTCTTTATTTTCTGTAATTCATTCAGGTTATGGAAACAATAGAAGAAGTTTTGGAACGTTTAGAAATTGAAGATGACAGGCAAAGGTCTGAAAATTTACCTTATGAACAAAGAGACAATTCAATTCCACGGGATGTTGGGGAATTCATCAGTGTTTTAGTAAGATTGATCAAACCTAAAACCATAGTTGAAATAGGATCGTCAACAGGTTATTCAACAATTTGGTTGGGATTGGCGGCATCATCCTATGGGGGAAAAGTGATTTCATACGAAAAGGACACGAATAAGGCGGAAAAGGCAAAAAACAATATCGAGGCGGCAGGGCTAGCAGACATTGTGGAAATCAGGAATGAGGACATTTTTGATGCAGATGTTCCAGGTATGGATTTTGTATTTTTAGATGCAGACAGGGATGATTACAAGAGGCATTTTGAGAATATCTTTCCAAAACTGAAGCCTGGTGGAGGAGTTTTGGCAAATAATACATTAGGATATTTTGAACAACTTAGAAAATACATTGAGCATGTTAGGGATCACCCTGAATGCAATTCCGTTTTGATAGCCATCGGACATGGTCTTGAGCTTACCTACAAGTTTGGGGAAAATGAAAACAGTGCATTTCAATTGTTTACTCTTGTCAGATAATGGAGGAAAATATTAGAGAAATAAAATAACTTAAATAGTGGGAAATTATATCATTCATTACTTATTGAGGGACTAATATGCCATTATACGGAAGTTATCTATGCGAAGGGTGCTTAAGACCAATACCAAGACCAGGAAAATGCAATCGGTGCATTACAAAAGAAATTGCAACAATACGGGCAGGAAATTATTGTGATCATTGCCACAAAAGCGCAATGGAAACAAAACTCTATTTGAATATCAAGACAAAAACAAGATATTGTCCAGAATGCATGGCTCAATTTAGAAGTGGGTTGATATGGAAAGGAGCGTTTACAGCAGAGCAGGCAGAAAGGATCATTGCCAAAGATTTTGTACCTATTGCAGATCCAACACGTAAACCAAAAATCCACCATAGGCAACGCACTAGACCCGATCCGATTGAGTAGGCATTCTTAACGCTAGAAAGGCTGGAAAAATATAACTTCTTAACAGGAAAGTGTCAAGGAATATTGAAACAACTAAAATTAGACCAGAATGAACAAGCACAGGAATAGATGCGAAAAGGAGGGAGGAAAAACTCATGATCATCAGCATACCACTCGATCGAATGCTGTATGAAGAACTCACGATTGCATTTTCCAATGCCCTATCATTTGGGGTTTGAGTTAGCTCTTTCAAGTATCTCGAATAGAAATAAACATCAAAATCAATTGCAAATGCAAGCAAAATAAATGCCGAAAAGACAAACACATTGAAATTAAGTGAGAATGAAAAGAATGCATGTGCTAGGATTGTTGTAAGCGCCAAACTGAGAAGCACACTAATTATGACAGATAAAAGAAGCCTAAGGGGAACGAAAAAGAATGATCGAAAAATCACACCCAAAAACAATGAGAGAAGCGTTATTGACAAGATCAAACGAATAGGAATATCATTTACAACTTTTTCATGGGATTGTGCAATTTCATAAAGAAAGCCATTAATTTCTACAAAGACAAAATCTTTGTTTTTTTCAACAAATGAATTAACAATGCTTTTTATTTCGTTTATTGAGGGGATAATATCCAATTGGTTCTGGACTTTTTGAAAAGTGATTATTAGTGACGTGCTATTTGAATTCACATATTGGCTAGAAATGATTTTTGCAGTACCTGCAACAATGAATCCAGAGCTTGATTCATTTAGATCAACAGGAGTCCCATATGGCCACATTGGTGAAAGAACCTGCCTAACCAATTCAACTTTTAAGAGTTGAGCACTAAGATTTGAGAGTGGTCTAAGAACTGGAAGATTTAGGCTTTCATTTGTGAATTTCAGTTGGACAATGCTTTCCATCTTAATTGAAATTTGCGAAAAGATATTTTCTTTGAAATCGGAATAGATTGTAGCCATTACTTCTGAATTGGGATCTTTGGTTGATAGAAAATCAGTAGGGGTGGTTTTTGGAGGAAAGTGGAAAATAATGGCAACAGAAAGCAGAAACAAAATGAAAATCAAAAGCAGGGCTTTCTTTGGATTATTGATGAAAAATAAATGTGGTCTTGATTTATGTATTGTTGATGGAAACTGCAGAGATCCCGATAGAAAAATCAGGGTCAATGGAATTGATCCAAGAACCAATGTCACTTGAATAATTAATCCAGAGATGGTCAAGATACTGAGACCTTGAAAAAAGCGTATCTTGCTAAACATCAATGGACTCAAAGTTATGACTACTGCTGAAGATGAAATCAATATCGAATTCCTTGCATCCTTCATTGAATTGGCAATTGAAGTGAGATGTCGATCTTTAGTTTCCAGAAAACGGGATACTAGAAATATTGAATAATTCATGGATGCACCAAAAATCAAGACATTAGAAATCAAGGCTTCAATTTTTGTAGGGGGAAACAATGGGAAAATAAAAACAGAAATTGCACCGCGGGTAATCAGAAGTGAGAAAACATTCACAGCCATAACAATAAATGCAAGAAAAATCCTGCGGAACATGAAAACAAAGAGACCAAATCCTGCGAGTAGCGCAATAACATCAATCAGTGAAATATCAAGTTCCAATCTTGTATTGAGTTCATCTGAAAGATTATAGATTGTCAAAAGTGAGATATCCAGTCCCATTTTCTGCCCTTGTGAAATAATTGGAAGTTTTAACATGTTCTCGACAACCTCTCTGACTTCACTTTCAGAAAGGGAGGTGTTAAGGGGAATCCGAAGAACAGTTTTTTGGATTGGCTCATTTGGATCATTATAATCAGTATATAAACGCAGGAATACATTACGAATGGTTTCGTTGAAGCCTATAGGAACCATCCGTGCGTTAATGAATTCGAACAAATGCGTTCTAGCATATTGTATGGGGTAAAGCAAATTGGCAGAAGCATAGGTTTCTTCAAGAAATTCGATAATTTGCGTATCATTTGAACCGAAAAGGACTGATGATGCAAAAGAGTAAAATGTCATCGCATCCAAGGGTTGACCAAAATCAAAGGAAGTAAACACTAAATCTGCAAATATGCCCATTTCACTTGGCAAAATTTCTTGAAAAGAAGGTACATTATTGAGGAATGCATTTTTAAAACTTGAAAAATTTGAATAATTGCCGTCTATAATTGAGAGAATTGTGTGTTTTGTTATATTGTACCAAGACTTAATTTGTTCAATCACAAGAGAGCCAAAGGGATATTTTGGCAAGATTTGAAGGGAATCGTTTATCGCAGCATCAATTGCTTTTGACACATTTCCATTTGAAGAATACGAAAGAAATGCAGTTTCCAGGATTATGGACGTTTGGTTGATTAAAACAAAATAAGTAAGGTTTAGGAAAATAATGGATAACTGAACATTTCTGATATATGATGAAAGAATGTTGTAGCCAAGTTGAAAAATATCTTGCTTCTGCTTCCTTTGGTCAATCACACCTCGAAAAGACTGATCAATTTCATATTTGAAAAATTCAGTCCAATTTTTCACCTGTGAATTAAGGACATTTCCTGTTACATTTTGCACAAGAACAAGCAACTCATTCTCTACAGAAAAACCAAAGGCAGTTGCATCTTTTTGACGTGTTTCACGAACCTGAAAACCAGTATCTTTAATTGAGGATGTAAAATATAGTCCAGGGATTATAAAATAAAATGCAAGGAGAGAATATAGAATAACTGAAAAATAAAGTTGATTTTTAATTTTCACATGTTTCTGATGAATTAATTTAAGAAAATCTTATTTATCAACAATTGTTCATTTTGTCATTATTTTCTTTTTCTTAGGACTGGAGCAACCATCAACAAAGCAACAATTGCAATAACATAAGTAAATGCAGGTCCAGGAACTTGTGGTGTACTACCACTTGTGGCCGGGGAGGATGAGGATGCGCTTGTTGATGTGTTTGTGGAAGAACCACCAGCTGGAGAACTGGAAAGTTCAGAACTAATGCTACTTTCAAAGCCTTGGGTATCTGGAGTAAGGTCATATGAAAGTGAAAGGGTGACATTCAAGTCATAAATGGAGAAAGCAGCACTTCCATCCATGAATGTTTCATACATTGATGAAGTTCCCACACCCTTTTCATAAGCTTGCATTACAAAGTCAATATCCATATCTCCAGCAAGTTTTATGTATTGGAGATGACCCAATACGTTCATTTCAGATTCTTCTGTCAAAGATGCATTTAAGGTAAAATCTACATAAGTCCAAGATGTAACATTGAAAAATTCATAGTCAGTTCCGTTCCATTCATATGAAAGGTAGGAATTTGTCTGGTTAAACTCAATGTTTGTATTGACATCCACTTCCATGGCACTATAGTAACCATTGTCATCGGTTACATCACCATTAAAGTCCATGGTTGCGGAATAATCAAAGTGAATAAGACCATCCAAACCCAAGAATGTTTGTGCCAGTTGGTCGCCAATAACACCAGCAAGCAAGAGCTCAAATGAATGAGTCAGATCCCAAGCCTCAAAAATATCAAAATCACGGGTAACGACTGGACCAGTCATGACAGGGGGGCCAAGAGGTATAGTTGCATTAGGACCGCCAGGTCCACCTGGTCCACCTGGTCCACCTGGACCACCAGGCATACCACCAGGACCCATCATCAATAATGCAGACATAGCAGTATAGGTATCAAAAGGCAAACGTCCAAATCCTGCAAACCATATGGGGGCTGGAATTGGATCCATTGTATCAGTTGTCGAATTGTATACGGAACCAGTGACTTGATAGTAGAGTCCATTAATTTCAGTAACTTCAAAGCTCATCAGAGTTTTTCCTTCAAGAGCATTCAATTGCATTTTCAGGTCATTGAGGGATTGGGAAACATTTGCATCTGTTGAGGTGAAAGAGAAATCTGCGCTATCTGCAATAACATCAAATTTGTCACCAGCTGAAAGTAACAAACCATTGTGGACAGTTTCAGAATAGCTGAATGAGATATCAAACAGATCCTCCCCTGAGCTCCTATTGGTAAGAGTCAAATCCACAGAGTCAAGGAGACCAGAAGGTTTAGCCCAAGATACCGCACCGTTCAAATCAATCCTATAACTTCCATTTTCGTTCAAATTGACATTTGTGGCGCTAATTTCAAATTGGGCATTGTCATTTGTCACAGAAAGACCAGAAGGAGCATTGGGGTCATTGATGATGGTCTGAATGACTGCTTCATGCAAATCGTATTCATCATTAAGATAAACTGGCAATGGGAATACGTTGAAGAATGAAGCATTGAACATTGTACTAGTGCTAAATATATTAGTCATTGACAATGCCATTCCGCTGGGCATAATAACAGGGGTTCCATTTATATCAAGAGTCACAGGAGCACCCAAAATCAAGCCGCCAGTAACGTCCACAACAGGAACGTTTCCAGACACTTGAGTTGAGGTTCGTGGATCCCAATATGAAGTGAAAACGTCACCAACAGCCATGACCTTTATATAAATATCAGAAGTTGAAAGGTCAAGGACTGGATCAATTGGGAAGTCAGGTGGGAGTTGACCTCCTGACAAGGTCATGAAATTAATTTTGAATGTATCGACATCATACCATAAGGTATCGCCAGGATCAGCAGTCACATTAAATGCCTTGACAGGAGCAAGGGGACTATTGAAAACGGCAAGTGCAGACACAACCAATAAAGTTGTGAGTAGTAATCCTTTTTTCATTATTTACAACACCTCTTTGTTGTCATACAATTATTTGCCCATCATAAATATATACATTTAGAATTATACAATCATAGAATACACATCACATTGGCGAAAACAGGGAAAATGAATGCAAAACATGATTTTAACGCACATCAGCTACTTTTTGTGAGATTATTAAGATAATCAACAGTATCTGTAAGGATTGTCACATGTTTTGTAAGCTCATCCATTTCCTGTTTGACTTCATCAATTGAAGCACTTACTTCTTCAAACGAAGCAGTGTTCTCTTCTGATATGGCCGCCAACCCTTCCAAGTCTTCGTGCATATTTTGGAATTGTTGTCTGAAAGAATTAAAGATATCATGGATGCGAGATGTTATTTTCTCCAATAATTCATTTGTCTCAACTGATAATTTGCGAATATTCTCTGCCACTACTGTAAAACCGCGACCATAGTCACCAGCCCTGCTTGCTTCAATTCCAGCATTCAGTGAAAGAATATTGATCTGTATTGCAACTTCAGAAACGGCCTGTATATTTTTTTCAATTGTCTGAGAAAGACGAAGCAGGTTTTCGGCTGAAACATCGAATTTTTCGTTCAATGAATTAAGAAGAGAAGTTTCTGTATTTGCACCTTCAGTAAGGGCGGCAATAACATTTGTTATATCATTGGATGAATTTATAATAAGGGAATATTTTTCTTTTAATTCCCCTGTTGACTCTGACAGAACAGACAAAACAGAATCTACAGTTTGGTAGTAATCATCCAAATATTGCATAAGCTCATTGATTAATTCGGCATGGATTGTAAAAACACTATCCTTGAGGAGTTTTGGATTGGAGATACGATAAGTAAAATCATTCTCAGAGACATGGTCTTTCACATTCACCAATTCATTTGACAAAACATCAATCGGTTTAAGTAGATTGACAGTAATCGCCATGAAAATTATGTAATACCAAACCAAAGGAACCCACCAAAGATAGTTTACAACACCCCATGCGTCCAATGCATAGAACAGTTGGGGTTGATACGCAAGAGCTATCACAACAACGAAAAGTCGCAAAACGGTTAAAAATTTGAAGTCCCCGAAATTAAATCTGTTTTTTGACTTTAGGACAAATAAATAGACAACAGAAATAATTGTCAGGAAAAGGATATTACCCTCCAATGATTCAAGATTTAGTTTCATTGCATCAGGCCTGAATGGCAATGACATGATTGGAAACAGGAAATAAGGGACGACAAGCCATTCAAGCCAATGAACATAGGATTCTGAAAATAGCATGTGTTTTGCAGAACCCACCATTTTTTTCGATTTCTCGATATTGTTGTCCATCATTAAAGAGTTTGTGATAAATTTTAATAAAAGGTTTACCAGATACTATTAAAATGGAGTTCCAATATTTTCATTTTCTGGAATTCTGTTCAAATTTTGAACTTTTGCACAAATCTCCCAGTAGTTTGGAGAAAGTTCAATTCGATTTCAATAAAATGTCTCTTGCTTTGTAAGCTTCAAGTAGTATTAAAAATAGGTTTATTCGAGCTAGGGTAACCACTAGAGTTGAATGAAAATGAATGTCAAGATGAAAGTTAAAGGGATTCTCTTTACAGCGGTCTTGATGGGGATTTTACTGATTGCAAACACCAATTCACCAATTTTGGCAGAAACGCATTTTATCCCCACTGCAAAAGTACCGCCGATCATTGATGGAAATATTACGAAGCAGGAATGGAACAGTAGCGTACAATTGAAAGCAGCGCTTGGAGATCGACGCGCAACTGTTTACGTGACATCTGCAAATGAGTCATTGTTCTTTGGACTGAACTTCACAAATCCCGAATTTGAGCCAGTCAATGCAAGTGCCCCCATTAATCAGACACATGATTTTGTGGCTTTGCAAATTGACAACAATCTTGACAAGAAAAGTTTAGGAACACTTGATTCACCAGATGACCTGTTGGTTGTGGATCAATACAATGAAACCTCTTTTGATGGATTTACAACAGCCAATGGAACAGCCCCCATTGCCTATGACACCACCGTCAATGGAACAAATGAAGGAATTGCAAAAAGATTGAACCAGACGGTAAACGGAGAAACATTGCTTGGATATGAATTCAGCAAGCCAGCCAACGGCAATGATGAAAAGGGTGCCGATTTCAAGCTTGATGAGACAAATATCCTCCAATTCAGGTTTGTATATTGGTTCAATGCATCTGCTAATGCCACTATTTCAGAAGCGATAAGCACTGAGTGGTTTTCATTGCGTGTCAATGAGACAGGAACAGGATTTGCATTAGCACCAAAAACGAACCAAACCAACTTGCTGATCGATTCAATTGGTAAGGACAATGAAGAAGGATTGAAAACAGTCTTGAATCTCTTCGGTTACAATTACACAATAAATAAGGACACAAGTGTTTTCAATAACACAGATTTCAACAAAGATGCATTGATTGTTGTAATGGTTGGATCAGAAGGGTATTCGACACAAAACATCAATGCATTGACCGATTTCATCAGAAATGGTGGTCAAGCCATTGTTTTCCTTTCAAACCAGACGCAAGCGGCAAAAAGCGCTTCCAGGACGATTGCTGAGAAATTTGGAATTGAATTCTTGACAAACCGCATCTTGCAGAACGGTGATGATGTCGTCCTGATACCCAAGAGCAATTTCAATTCCAAGTTAGCGTTCTCAAGTGGAAAGTCAGTGGCAATTGACAGGGAAGCAGAAGCAGTACAGTTCACAACAGGTGCATTGAACATTACAGATGCCTTAAATCAAACCTTTATAGAATCACAGAGGTTTGCCATTTACAACTTGTTTGAAAACCTGAATGGATTAGTGTATGATGAAAACGGCAACTTGGTGGCAGACTCTGGAGAGAGCTACAATGAGAACTTGAGTTTGGGAGTCGGCATTGACCTGCAAATTGGAGGAAGACTTGCATTGTTCCCAACAAATCCATTGACCGATAATTATTTGACAAAGGCCGACAACATAGAATATTTCCTCAGGTTGATACCTTGGGCAAACAAGCATATCAGCAGGATACAAGTGAACAATTTCACCCTTTCACAGAACAATATGTCAATTAACACATTGGTGACAATCTCAGCCAATATAACTGACATTTTCGGTGAAAAAGTGCCTGAAAATGTTGAAGCAAGGGTTGTCTTAAGAAGAGCGGGGAGCATCCAAAACGAGATTGACCTGTTTGATGCTGGAAATGGCATTTATACAGGAGAACTAAAAGTTTCAACATATGGATGGCAAGAATTTGAAATTGAGGTGTTTGCCTATGGATATGGATTTGCCCAAGGTGAAAAACTACCCATTTTCGTGGAGAAAGCACCACCAAAATTCAACTCACTAAGTGACATAAACATCTTCCTTGCAATAACTGGATTTATTTTGACCCCCGCGGTATTTTTCTATGGATATAAAGGTATCAAGAAACAAGAATAAACCTAAATTAAAGTCACGAAGTGTTGTAAAGAGATAAATATTTGATTATCAAACATTGATTCATGTTTTTCCGAAAGAAAGATGAAACAGCCAAGTCAGGCAAGTCAGGATGGGAATGCTGGTTCTGCAATAGAGGCATAACAAAGGATGGCGCTTTTTTGACGCCTGAAGATGTCAAGGGCGTTTTCCATGACGTGTTTACAGAAACGGAGATAAATTTCGACCTCTCATCCTATGGAGTTTGCCAGATTTGTGCAGGACTGTTGAAATTCATTGCACAGGATTCCGTCGCCGCAAGGATAAAAATCAATGAAGCAAGTGCCAAGCTTAAGGACAAGGCAGGAAACGTCAAGGAAAGCCTGAAATCCAAGGCATTCAGCTTGAAAAGTAAAATTGAAGAAAGACGGAAAGACAATGAAGAGTAACGAAATAAGTTAAATAGAAAAGAACCACAATTATCATAAGAATGAACCTTGTCTCCAAAAAAAGTGTGTCACCCATCATATCCGCCATTTTTCTGATGGGAGTAATGTTAGTTGCCATTACCAGCACTGTAACGCTCATATACCCGAATCTTGTAAAATTGGGAGATCAAGAAAACCTATCGTCAGTGATAACACAGTTTGACCAATTGGACAGCTCACTTCAATCGCTGATGAGCCAAGGGGCAGGATCAACATTCAATAGACCCTTTTCAATAAAAGAAATGAAACTTGTGGCTGACAATGCCTCAACAATGCAATTGCGGTTTACATACGATTCAACTGCCTTTTCGAAATCCGCTACACTTGAATTCACAAGATTTGTGGTTCAAATGGGCATGAAAAGCAATGTACTTGCGGCAGGTCAGAAACGATATGCAAAAGGAGTCCAAAATCAGGATTTCTTCGTGTTGAATTATTCATTGAGTGGATTTTTCCCATGGCAGATAATCAATGCGACAAGACCTGCCCAAGCAAGTTCATTTGCGAACATATCCCTTGCATATAGACCAAAATTGTATGCAACCTTTGAGGGGACGACATTGGTATTGAGGATGATTTTCGTCAAGTTCAAATTCATAGGGAAATCAGTGGTAACCTCTTCAGAACCAAGCATATCTGTCTCATATGATGGACTGATAAAGAACACAACCCAAATGTTTGATGGCACACAATTCTTTCCGTCAGGAGGAACCCTGACACTTTCAGTCATAACAACCTTGAGTGACGGAAGCCCTGCTTTCATTGAAATTCCATTCAGGTATGGGGCAAGCTCGTTTTACCTAAAGACATTGGTTGAGTTCCACCAGTTCACAGTGAATATCTGACAGAAAATTGGGAAATCCAATGATTTGAAAACCACAACAAAAGTCAAGTGGAAGCAATAAGCTTTTCAAAAGATCTGAGCAGTTATAAAGAATAATTGGTGGTCATTAAAGAGGAAAGAATTTAAATTCAACAAACAGACAATGAGAAAAATTAAGAAAACTCCAGTTCCCCGTATGAATAATCCACAGTTTACAAAATAACCTTAAATCATAGAAATCACAATCTTTTGTATGGGACTGACCGTTCCTGACATCCATGAGCTTGAAAAAGCGATAAACCACCCATTGGATGAAAGGACGGTCTATCATGACGGTGAAGCAATTGAGTTCAACCTTGAGAAATTAAACCTAATTCAACTTCCCGAACATCTTAGGCAATTCAGGCACATCATCCGTTTGAACTTGACTGCAAATAAACTGACAAGACTCCCGCACTGGCTATCCGAGTTACCCCTTGAATGGCTCATGCTGGCAAACAACAACATCCAGGAATTGCCAGAACGTCTGGAAAAACTGCAATACCTTGACATTTCATCAAACAACCTGGAGAAAATCCCCAAACTTGAACAATATACAATGCTCAAAAGGCTCATCTTGAATTTCAATTTCATTACACACATTCCAGACTGGTTTCCAGATCTAAATACAATTACAGAACTGCAACTTTATGGAAATAAACTTAGGCTGATACCAACCCTCCTATGTCAAATGAACCACCTTGAGGTTCTGAATATCGGATGCAACATGATCAATCTCATTCCAGAGGAGATTGGAAATTTCAAGAGGCTTCAAGACCTAAATTGCAGGAACAACATGATAAACCAATTGCCAAGTGAAATCAGCGAACTCCAGACCCTTGAATCACTGGATCTAAGCCAAAACAAGCTGACCAGACTTGCAGATGGAAACCATGTGTTCCCAAACCTTCAAATGCTGGACTTAAGTGATAACAGGATCAAAGACCTAGAGATAGATTGGTATCTTCCTGAACTTAGGATTTTGAACATCCTGAACAATCCATTCAAAAAAATATCAATTGAATTTCTCATGGAATTCGAAAATCTTGCCGCCATCATGGTGGAAAAAGAGAAAATTGACGAAAAGACAATCGCCTACCTCAAAGAGATGGAAATAAGATTGATCAGTGAATGAACCTTTAAGTGAAGTGAGACCAGAACAATAGACATGGAATGGAAATACATCTCATGGATACTTTTCATCCTCTCCCTCATCAACCTCATCGGTTTCCTGTTTTTTGGTTGGCCTTTCCTGTTCTTCTTTCTCATCCCACCCATTGTTTTCACTAGAAAAACGGAACTTCCACCACCACCCCTCTGCCCAAATTGCGGCTATCCATTGGCTGGTGATTGGGAATACTGCCCAAGATGCGGCATAAAATTAAGCCCATAATCCAGTCATGCTTCTTTCAATCTAGAAACCCTAGAAACCTCTATTGTAACCCTCAAGCGTGAAACCGAATTGTTGCAAAGGAATGCTCTTTCAATCTAGATAGTCTAGAAACCTCTATTGTAACGCCAGATCTTATCTTGCGTGTAAGTTCAAAGGCGCTTGCTTTCAATCTAGATACTCTAGAAACCTCTATTGTAACTTTACTCCAGACACCAGCCTATCGGTACCTTTTCCGGTCTTTCAATCTAGATACTCTAGAAACCTCTATTGTAACGATCACGTTTTACATGGATTGACCTACCCGAATGTAGCATCTTTCAATCTAGATACCCTAGAAACCTCTATTGTAACACCTGATCATCTGCGACGACTTGCTTGACGAATCCATCTTTCAATCTAGATACTCTAGAAACCTCTATTGTAACTGGGATTATGTACTCATCCCTGTTTGCAGTTATGTATTCTTTCAATCTAGATACTCTAGAAACCTCTATTGTAACGCCAATTAGTCCCATTAATTATTTTAAATGATGAAAAAACTTTCAATCTAGATACTCTAGAAACCTCTATTGTAACCTCGAACATCGATATTCAAACATTCAACTCATTGATCTTTCAATCTAGATACTCTAGAAACCTCTATTGTAACGATCCGAGGATCGCCCCGCCTACCGAGGTGAACGAAATGGCTTTCAATCTAGATACTCTAGAAACCTCTATTGTAACGACCACAAATTTTCAATAAACCCCCCAACCAATCTTCTTTCAATCTAGATACTCTAGAAACCTCTATTGTAACAACAGTACGTCTATCAACAATCGCAAGAGGTCAGCTTTCAATCTAGATACTCTAGAAACCTCTATTGTAACCTTGCAGAAGCGAGGGAGCGAGCGGTAACGTAGCAGCATTCTTTCAATCTAGATACTCTAGAAACCTCTATTGTAACGCTTAAGCAGCGAGTTGTTGTAAATATTAAAACTGTTCTTTCAATCTAGATACTCTAGAAACCTCTATTGTAACGGTGGTCAAGGGCAACAGGGTGTTGTATGATGTTGCTCTCTTTCAATCTAGATACTCTAGAAACCTCTATTGTAACAATAAAAATAGAAGACATCAATTTCAATCAGATACTTTCAATCTAGATACTCTAGAAACCTCTATTGTAACAAGGACTATGAGCTTAATGATAAACTTTTTTTGATCTTTCAATCTAGATACTCTAGAAACCTCTATTGTAACCCAGCATGTCGGCTACAGAACTGGGAATGAAGGAGGCTTTCAATCTAGATACTCTAGAAACCTCTATTGTAA
>WAKA01000182.1 GCA_015523565.1 Candidatus Heimdallarchaeota archaeon
AACTAATGCCTCGAATTGTGGAATGTTTCAATCCTATTTCTAGGTTTTAGGCGTTCGCGACTACGGGTGATTCTTCATTCTCAGACTCCCTACATAAACGTTTCGAATTACGTAATGTACATTGCACTGTTTTGAACAGGGCCACTTCCAGCCACTCTCCTCCAAGAATTTTGGGGGTGATTCTAAATGCCCATATTTTCATTCATATCTTGATCTCTATCGGGTCAAAGTTGATGGCGTCTGCCGAAACGCAATAAATGGGGATATTTTTCACAATGAAAGGGTTGTTGATCAGGTAAGTGTGCACATGGCCGCAGACAACTACGTCGGGTTTGAATTCAGCAATGAGATCCATCATCCTCTCATCAAATTCTTCCTTGTAATTTGGGTTTCCTGGATTGCAGTTTGGGATTTTTGAGATTATTGCATTCCAAACTTCGTTGGTTGGGGGGAAGTGTAGCAGGACGACAAGCTTTTCCACATCCGGCAATGATTCCAGTGATGTTCTCATCCGCCTCAATTCCCTGTCCAATATTTTCTCATTTTCCTCATGCCCTTTCCTTCTGCTCCATCCCCTTGTCCCTGCAATGCCAATGCCATTGACTGAATGGGAATTGTTGTGGATCAGTCGCATTGTTGATATTTCATTGTCCATGCTTTCCAAGATCCTTTTTGCCTTTCTTTCATCACTGAACAGCCTGTCGTGGTTTCCTTTCACAAGGTATTT
This sequence comes from Candidatus Heimdallarchaeota archaeon, assembly GCA_015523565.1. Lineage (GTDB taxonomy): Archaea > Asgardarchaeota > Heimdallarchaeia > Heimdallarchaeales > Kariarchaeaceae > WAKA01. Next base: position 728 of record WAKA01000182.1, read on the forward strand.
TTTTCCGGGCAGGCTTGCGAGGAATTCAAGGTCTACCATGCCGTTCTTGAGGTTGTTTGCCCAACTTATGTCTCCAGGTACGAACACAATGTCATCCTTGCTGATTTTTGAGAGCCAGTTTTTTCTTGTCTTTTCCATGTGATTCTGCCAGTTTTCCCCGAACCTGTCCATTGATTTTCCTTTTGAGGATGGAAGGTGGAGGTCACTTATTGCAAAAAAGTTCATCACATATTTTTTGCTGTTGGCATTGATAAAAGCATCGGACAATTTTCAAAGCTTGGATTTTTATTTTCCCCATTCTTGATCCAATTAATGCTGGATCAGGAATTGCGGGAACTTAAGGATCGCCTGTTGTCCAGGTTTCTTCCCTCTGTTCCATTTTCGCCTGCTCTGATAACTGCTTTTGGTCTTGCTGTTGGAATCGCCTCAATTGTGCTGATTTGTTTGGGGATGTTGCTTCCAGCTTTCCTGCTCTTCTTGGTAAACCGTTTCGCGGATATCGTCGATGGGGCGGTTGCAAGGCAACAGGGATCAACTTCCAAAGGTGCAATGCTTGACCTGTTCGCGGATTATGTGATATACTTGGGTGTGCCCTTGGCAATTGCTGCCAGCTTTCCCTCTCTTCAAATTCTGGTCTCCGTAATGTTTGCGCTTTTTGTGCTCAACCTCTTGCTTTGGACTTACCCCCAACTGTTGCGTCCCATTGAATTGCCGCCCAACCAGAAATACCCTCGAAGTCTTGTCGAGGGAACAGAGACCACGATATTTTATTGCTTGTTTATCATGTTCCCTTCTGTTCCCCTGTTCCTTGTTTTCAATTTTCTATTGCTCATCACTGTACTGCATCGATTATTTCACGCGCTGTCTTCACTTTAGCAAGCTTCCGTTTTCTTTCGGCATATGAGACAACTTGTTCCTTTAAACTATTGAGAAATCCTGAATCTATGTCTGCAACGCTTTTCAAATCAGAGAACTGCCTTGAAATCATCTCATAGATCTCTTTCCTGTCTGCAAACAAATGCTCTATTTCTGTCCTGATGAAGAACAGGATCAGGACGATTTCCTTTCCATTCAATCTCTCGTCTGCACCTTCCGCCCTGATCATGGCTTGGGCGGCAAATGAATGGTAGGCTTTACAGTTCCTTGCAGGCAATGGTCCAAAGAACCCAAGATTGACATTGCTTTCATCTTGATTGATTTCGCCTTGACCGAGTGATGCAAACCATGTGATTGTCATATAGTCCAGAAATGCCTTCTGTTGCGTTGAATCCTGTACGAACGGGAATTTTTCATTCACTATTGTTTCTGCCCCTGTCCTGCCAAACCTTTGGATTGCAATGTAGATCATCCTTGACAGGTCTTCATTGTTTCCTGTCATTTCCCTTGGGGGGATTATGTCTTCCAATATTTCTGCATAATATTCTTCGTCAATGGGAATTTTCCAGACTATGGCAACTCCTTCCTTTCCATTTGTTTGATGTGATTTCCCGTTTTCAGCATCATTCATCCTTTTTGCGATAAGCAGGTTTCTTCTAGCCTCATTGGAAAAAATGACCTTTCCTTGCATGTTCTTAATTTCCACTGCAAAAGGGAGCTTTTGAAGAACCTGCTCCCAAGGAACTTCGCCAGTCACCAATTATATATATAAATCCCCATATTAAAAATTTCTATGATAAAAAATTTATTTACTATACTTTACTGCACAATTATGGACAAGGCATTGATTTGCATTCCTGCAATACTCTTCCTTTAACCCACATGCCTTTTGGCAATCCATTATTTTGAATCTGAATTAAATCCCTACAATTTAGGAATGTCATGCAACTCAAGAATCGTTGATGCAATTGTGCATGGTTTTTGTTTTCTCACTGCAACATTCAATTCATTTCTTCATGATGCCGCCATTCGCCAACATTTTTGCAGATAATGATTTGTACATGTCACAGCAAATGAAAAGAATTTTCTTGAAGTTGGGGTTCTCTCTTCATAAGCTTCTGCTATGGGAACTGCATTTCCCCTTTCCAAACAATCCCTGACTCTGCAACCCAAACCTTGGAAGGAAACGACTCTTCTTGGGAGGTCTTTTTTGACGGCAATTGGTGTCACATTTATTCCAAACTCTAACAAAAGAAAAAAAGCATTGGAAATATCCTTTTTTCGAAAGCATGAACTAATGCCCAAAAAAATTTAAATTTTCTAGCCCCATTTGAATCATGGGAAAAACATTTGTTGTTTTTTGCACAATCCTCCTTCTACTTTCTGGCTTGTCTGCTGTAAGTGCAGAACGTTTCCAATTGGACTATTCCGTGGATATTGTTGGGTTTACCTTGCTCCCGAACGATCAAATGATGTTGGGGATGAACGTGACTGGTTATTTCCAGAATGAAGTTGAATTCGTCAATGGCACCCAAATCTCGGGACTGATCAATTCAAGTTCAATGACATTTTCAGTTGGTTTTGAGGTCAACAGATCGTCAATCCCGCTCATCTATTCAGGTTATACTTTTTTTCTAAATGAGACGGTTCTAGTTCCTGTGAGAGTGATATTCCATTTTGCATGGAAGGTGAATGGGACGGTGACTCGTTATCCAGGCTTCAATTTCACTCTTCCTTCTGATTTTCTTGATGAAGACGGTCAATGCCTTGGGACAGTCTCTTCACTGGCATGTGAGCGGGAATTTTCGTTTCAATATTGGAATGTGACTGCGGAATTTACCAATAATTTCTGGGATGTCCCTGAGGATTCCCCTGGCAGTGTCTTTCCCCTTCTCTTGATCCTTGGTATCCCCGTGCTTTTGATCTTTTTGGTTTACAAGTATCTTGACAGGTGACGCTTGAAACCAGCCAATGGTCGCAATTTTGTCCAAGATAATGCTGTTGCATATATGGTAATTCAATGGCAAAAAATTAAATTCCTACGCTTCACTTCACAATTATGAACAAGAAACTGCTTGGCATTCTGCTAATCCTGTCACTTTATCCCATCAGCCTTCTATCAATCTATCTCTTGGCACCAGATCCAAATACAGGGAATTTCCCTTCGAGATGCCCTGAGACTCCAAACTGTACACGGGTGGCTGATATAAATGTACGTGGTTATGGTCTTTCTCCTTTAACATTCAATACGTCCCTTTCATCCCTTCATGATGCAGTCGTCCAATGGATCAATGACCAACCCCGTACAACTGTTTTGGCTGATAATGGAACTTTTATCCATGCGAAATTCCTCACTGCCTTCTTTCGGTTTCCAGATGACTTCTACCTGTTCCTTTTCTGCCAAAACAACAGCGCAACACTTTGGGTACAAAGCCAATCACGTCTTGGCAAAAGTGATCTCAATGTCAATGAGGATAGGGTGCAAGCTTTCTTCTCTTATCTGTCAACTCTTTCATTGCCCCAACAGGATTGTAGCTAATACCATTTCCCAACAGGATTGTAGCTAATACCATTTCCCAACAGGATTGCGTCTAATACCATTTCCCAACAGGATTGCGTCTAATACCATTTCCCAACAGGATTGCGTCTAATACTATTTCCCAACAGAATTAGTACCATTCCCAAATGCCCAAAAGCACACCGATGATTTCCACTACGACATAGAGCCAGAAGATATACAGCAGAGTGCCTGCAATCAATGCAAGCAATGTGATGTTGATGATGCGTGTCTTTTGCCTTTTTGCCTCATCAAGACTGCAAACCCCTTCCTTCTTATAGAAATAATATGCCAGTCCCAATAACAGTGCGACTAATGCCACTCCTCGGAATGCCCATCTGTACCCATAATACAGGGTATCGGATAGAGATGCGGCAAAGCTGACACTGCTTAGACCAAGCAAGACAAGGACAACGGGTGTGAAACAGCAAAGCCCTCCCAAAAACGCACTTATGGATAGCACTCCCTTGAGTTTCCTCAACTCATCGATTGCATTCATAAACATAACTGGTTGATTATACTTATAAACAATCGGTTCCCTGAAAATGAGTCCTTAGTTTGCCTTATCCACCAGACGTTTCCATTCTATCTTTGGACATTTGTCCTCTATGTATAATAATCCCTTCTCTTCTGCGGCACGCCTTGCCTCTTCCGACCGAACCCCCAAAGGTAGCCAGATCAATGGAATGCCCTTTTCTGCGGCAACCTTTGCCTGCTCACCGACAATTTTCTCGTTCAGGTAGAGAATGACTCCATCAACTTTCTCATTCAAGTCTGCCAAGGAAGGAATGACTGGATCACCAAGTACCTCCTTTTCACGGGGATGAATCGGAACCAGTTTATGCCCCTTTTCCTTCAAAAATCTTGAAATCTCATTGCTTGTCCGCTCAGGCTTTGAAGAAGCACCCACAATGGCGATTTTGCGGGGCTTTGTCAAAAACTCTATGATTTGCTCATCTGTCGCTTCCATACTTGAATCATCCCTTGCTCTCTATAAAAATAATTCAGCTTAAGAAATTCCCTGTTCCATAAGTTTTGATGAAATTTTGCCTAGACGAAATTTTGTCTCCGAAGTACGATGAATTCTTGCAATATTGCCCGATTTTCCCCCATTTCAAAAGATACATAACGTGACACACGAATATAGATTGTGAAGGCTCTTCTTACTGGTTTTGAACCATTCGGCGGCTATGGGACAAACCCGACGCAGATGCTTGCAGAACATTTCAACGGAATGAACTTCCGTTCCATCTCTGTTGTCGGAAGGGTAATTGAACTCAAATATGGCACAATAAGGCATCAAATCAGGGAGCTTGTTGATGCTGTTCAACCCGATTGCATTGTCATGACTGGACAATCCGCAAGAAACGCAATCACCCCTGAACGAATTGCCATAAATTATGCGGAATCATCTACTCCCTACAACTGTGGAACCAAAGTGGACGGTGAAATCCTCGATCCTGAAGGAGAGGACGGGCTTTTCTCAACACTCCCCCTGAAAGAAATTGTGCATGAACTAAGGAACCAAGGCATCCCATCATATGTCTCGCTTTCCGCTGGAACCTTCGGGTGCAACCAAATATTCTATGAATGCCAACGATACCTCAAACTCAAAAACATAAACATTCCGTCAGGATTTATTCATGTCCCTCTCCTACCTGAACAAGCAAAAAACGGGAAGTTTGCATCCATGCATTTCGACCTGATGATACGTGCATTCGAAATCGTATTCAAGATACTTGACAATGTTTGTCAATCCACGGAAATGCGACATGGATGAATGCTCTATCCCAGAACCTGAACTAAACTTCAACCAATCTCTTTCAGGACTAAACTTCAATCTCCTTCAGGATTTCATCCCTTGTTCGTGATGTGTGCCTGTCCATTTCCTCAGTTATTGGGGGTTCCACGCCTGCCTCCTCAATCAGCATGAATGCCTCTGACAGTGTGAGGTTCCCTCTTTTACAAAGCTCAAGCATTCCGATTTTCCCTTCTGCATAAAGATTCAAAAGCACCTCCCGCTTCCAATTCCTAAATGCATCCAATGTGGCTTCTCGAAATACAGTCCCCATTTGGCTTCCAACCAACTTTGTATACCACCTGAGAAATTCCACCTCTTCATTCGGAATCTTAAAGGATATTTGTCCCATAAATAAAAATCAACCATAACCTATTTAAAAATATGGTTTGAAAATCAAACATCAATGCATACTTTTCTTCTAGATACCATTTCATTCGGAAAATTGATAAAATTAAATTTTCCATCCCTCTTGAATTGCTTCAATAAAAACAAAATATGCATAACACATCCTGTTTTGGATGAAATTATGCACCATTTTGGTCAAAAGGGAAGGGAATTCTCAAAACATTTCACATTACTACCATTGAGAGACTTTGATTACAGTGAATACTTCAAGTTAGGGTTGGATTACGCTGATGCATCACTTCTTGAATACCAAATTGGTGATGAAATTATCATCTCAGAAGATCATCCACTAATTGCATATGCAACATTCCATCGAAAAAGAGCAATTCAATTGATTGATTTTCTATTATTTTGCTCAAAGATGGGTGTTATTGACAATAAAACACTTTATCGATGCAATCATGAATTAAGAAAAATGAAAAATATCACAAAAAAAAAGCACAAGGAAGTTAAGCAATATCTTGCTGGAACAAATTATTGAACCATATGGGCCTTTAAGAAGCTGTTTCATATATCGTAAATAGACCCTCTGAAACTATAAGATATTCTATCTAATAAATTGTTTAAAGAATTGCTGTAATCTAAATTTTTCTGATGTTTATCCTGCCCACACATACAAATTCTCACGTGCGGAAAATCGAAAATGGGCCCACTGGGATTTGAACCCAGGACAAATCGGTTATGAGCCGACCACTCTAACCAGGCTGAGTTATGGGCCCAAAAGATTAGGTTGATTGGAACGAAATTCCAATTGCAATATTGATTCCATTAATAAAAAATTACCCATACGTTCGTGTGTCAATTGAAAAGATGCTGTGCCTGAATTAAAATGCCTCTGCATTTTATGTTTTATGCGTATTGTTTTTATGAATTCTTGTATTTTTTGGGTTAGGGATTTTGATTGGGTTTTCGGATATATTTCTCTGGTTTTGGCTCATACGATCTTTCATCCGTTATTTTGGGAAGAGAGGATTTGAGGGATGGATTTTTGTGTTTCTTGGATGATGGATCCAATGGAGTTACATTGGCGGACATGATTTTGCGTCGGATGGATGTTTTGTATTATCTTCAACATGGTCTTGGCAAGCAAGAGTTTATCAGGCGTTTTCAAGGTTTTTTTGGTAATTTGGATGTTAATTTGCTTGGTTCATATTATGATTTCATTGAGGGGAACAAATCAAAAGAGATCTTGTCCCGGTGTAATTCGATGGGGGATGTTATTGGATATGGTTGTGGTGGTCTTATTGGTGGTTCGGAATTGAAGTCATACGAAGGCGAGGTTGCTGAGAAGTTCTTTCTTCATTTCATTGAGCGGGAGCTTGGGTCATATTTACTTGTTCGAGGTTTTAGGGGTGGACATCAGTATCCTGGAACCCTTTTTCTTCATGACTTTACGTTGGATGGAGATTATTTGACGGGATTGTTGTATTCATTGGGTGCTGATCGTGCAGAAGAGGTTTTGTCTCGGTGTTTAGGTGGGAGGATTGACCAAAAAGTGGGGACAGAGGGGTTTGTGTTGGATGCATTGAGGACAGAAGAGCTTGTGTTGGGTGCATTGAGGACAGCTTTGGTTCTTATCAAGCGTCATTCTTTGGATGTGAATGGGATAAGTTCTGGGAGTGATCGGATGACCCTTGTTGTTCCCATTGATGGCGTTCCAAAGGATGATGTGATGGGTTGTCTGGTAAACTATTTCATTGATGAGGTCTTTAGTCATGGTTTTCTCAACACGATTGATGAATACAAGATCACATTTTCGCGTTATCTTGATGATCGGTTGGTGTTGATTCCTGCGGATCGTGTATTGGATGCATGTAACGAGAACACATTGGAAATTTTTGGCAGGTTAAGTGATTACCCTGAATTGTTGCGTTCTGGCGATGATTCCCGTGTTTTTCTTCCCAGTGTTGGCTTGGGTCGTTTGGACAAGCTGGGTCGAGACTGGTTGAAACTAAAGAATGAGTTGGGTGTAAATGACTTATTTACACGTGGATTTGAAGCGACGGATGAATTGAAATTGGCATTGGCCAAGAGGAATTTTGGTGTTGGCACTCTTTCGAAGTTGTCGTCAGGGGATTTGGTTACGGTTGAAAGGGTGATTTCGGGTTTTGTGCGAAAGATGGAAAATTCAATTGCCCAACACCAGATTATTGAGTTCATGCGTAGTGGCCGTTGGTTTGATCCAAAGGATTTGGGGCTTGGTTTTAGCCAAATAAGGTCCACAAAGGTTGCGTTGGAAACAGGTCTGATGAAATTGACACACTATTCGGATTTGGTTCAAGTAAAGGTGGGTGACAAAGTTTCAATATTGAATGGGGAAACCCCTGTTCCTGAAAAAATGGGTGGTGCCGTCCCTGTCAAGGTAATGGGGGTTGACGGAGTGTTCATTGAAGGTTTCATCATATTGCTTCCGTTGATGGATTGCGATGGACGGCAATATATCGGCATAGTGGATCGTGACAGTTTTTTTGCACCTCATGAGGTTTCTGGGGATACAAGGTTAGGTATAACAAAATTTTTGGAGGGGGATCTGGTCAAGTATTTTGACAACTTGGACTTGTTTTCGACAGTTATTGAGACTGCATCCTTGGAAACTATATGGCAGTTCAGGAGATATCAGGAGAAAGTATACAATTTGGTTTTCCAGACACCTGGTCAGGGTCATTGCAGTAATTTCTTATTTGGCAGGTGGATGCCTGAGCAGTCCTTTCTCACTTACGCAGGTGTTCCGGAAAATGAGGTTTTTCGGCTTTTAAAACGGCTTGGGCATGACTATCCCGTTACATTCAACCATGTTCGGTCGTTTGGGATTTCCAAACTAAATCTGAAGTGGATGGAAGGTATTGAGTTTCATGCTTGGAAGAAAATCATGGAGGTAAGTATCGTTCCCGCGACTGAACATTTGGAGGGCTGTCCATCCCGTTATAGGACAATTGCAAGGGTTGGCAATCTGGTTGAATATACGAACCATGCAGTTCCTTCTGGCTGCACCCAAAGTGCAATTGGATTCATTAGGCATTTGGTTCCAAAGGCTCAGGCTGGAAATTTTATCAAAGGCAATCAACTTGATATTTCAAAACTACAGGAAACTAGTGTGGATACAGTCTTGAAATGGTTTGAAACACTTCCGCAAGCCCATCGATCGTTTCCCAACCTTGATTTGCCGAGTCCACTTGCAGGGAGCACAGCAGATATTTTTTCAGGTCAGGTGGTTCCCACATCCCTTATTGAGGTGGTTGAGGTGGTATTGGACGAGATTTCCATTATTTACGTCCCTTATAGACCTCCTACTGGCACAATGCGGGACAAATCCCTCAACAACAATGTAAAACTCAATGAAACCTTGGCACGTCGTCTTCTCCAAAGATTGGGCAATGAAGGGAAGCAAATCGATTTTCTTGGTCTATATTTCCACGAGATAGGGCAGTACATCACAATTCCCGAAATGGAAGGGTATGCAGGACGTGTTCTATTCAATGAATTGAAAAGGGTGGCGGCAGGCGATGTGGAGAATCTTATGGAATTTCATTTCAAGGAAGAATACACGCACCTCAAAAATGTCTTCATCTGGTTTGATCCTGAAAAGATAGATGAACCACAAGGGGAACAATTTACAATTCTTGACTTGAGAATCTTGCCTGGTCAATTTTTAACACATCCTGGGCATATCGACCCGATATTTTCAGGAACCCGTCATGTCGGTGGGAAACGATATTTGGAAATGACATCCATTTACAAGAACAGATCCCTTTTTGAGAGGAAAATGCATTATTGGCTTGAAGCACAGCTTCGACGTATCTTATGCAGGCTAACCCTTGATGAAAACCTTTTCTACCAAAACTATACCGCTTGGAAAAAAACAAAGATTGGTGGGTTGTCCAATGCCTATAAGGGCGGTCGGATTGATCGGCTGTTTTCAGACAGGCTGATACTTGAATTAGTCAAGAGATATTTGGCTCCTGGTTGTACATTGGGTTATGACCTGAAAAAGAGCAAAGTGATGATCAGACGTGCCCATGATGAAAGGGTATTTAGAAGCGGGACTTTTCTGACCCCCGTCTTCCTTGATGACAGTTTGGCAGTTGATTTAGAGAGGGATACGTCAGGGGGTACGATAGCATTGGCAAATTATGGAAAGCTGTTGGAGGAAGCCATTGCAAAAATTCCGAAAGAAGATGTTGAAGGAATGGCAACTGCCATCCCCGATTTTTTGGCTCCTTTCACTTTCCGACGCATAAAAGTACTTTTTGAGAACCATTTCTGAACAAATCCAATAATTTTAGGGGATAAATCATAAAACTCGTTTCAACCTAATTCTAGGATTCTCACTCAATGAGACGT